>NZ_JBQHWJ010000060.1:0-13397 GCF_052064035.1 Bulleidia sp. HCP3S3_C9
TGAAAGTAATCTGTTGTAAGCAACTTTTCCGTCAATCCATGCCATACTGTTTTCTCCAATGCTGTTTGACAGTTTCATTAGATCTCCACTTGTCGGTGCTGCTGTGTTTGTCGCTTTTAAAACAGCAGTGCCATTTCTCTGCACTGCTGTAGGTAAACATATCTGTTCATTTGACAGTCCTCTTTTAGAAGCTGAACCGCCACGTTTTCTTGGTTTCAAATTATCTATTTTTTCACCTTTATGTGAATTTAGAATGTACTTTTCATCCAGTTCTATTTCTCCAGAGACAACCGTATCTGCAATCATTTTATCAAGCATATGAAGCAGCTTCATGCGCATACGCCAGACTGTATATGTGCTTATATTCATATTCGCTGCTGATTTTTCTATTGGCACTTGAGAAAATATATCTACGATGAGCTGGTCCCATTTTGATTCGTCCTGGTGGGAATAGTGTGTAAGCTGACCATTGTCATAAGTAAAACGCTTGTGACAGCAGCGGCATTTCAGCATAGGTTTTCCACTGTTTGCATTTCCACCTTTTGTAAATCCAGGATCAACTGCACCACACTTTGGACAAACCTTGATACAGTAGTTTCTTGATTCTTTCTTTGCATTTGTCAAATCGATTAACTGTCTATCGATTTTATCCTTTGCATATTGATCTAGATTGTTGTAAAAGTTAATGATTTCAGTATCTTTCATAATGTCATCTCCTTGAATGTGATGACATTATAATGCTGCTTAATTATTGTTACTGTCCATATATTCGTACAATATTAAAATATGTTCACCATTTTGCTAATATAGCCTTTTTCTTCTTGAAAGGCTTTTCATAAATATGTAATATTTTAGTAAAAATTTTCTGAAAATAATTGACTTAGTTTTTTCATTGTTTTACTATAATCCTCGTAGAAACTGAAACGCAGTGAACAGAACATACTTCACTTCATCAAGCTTCTTAGAGAACTGTCGGTTGGTGTAAGGCAGATAAGCAAGAGAAATGAAGTCTCATCTGGGAGTAGCGCACTGAACAACTTAACGCTTTGATCAGAACACGCTATATCTGATAGAACTTTACAAGAGAATTGCCATACGGTGAAAGGCAATAAGAAAGTCAGATTATAGTATCCTCTGTGAGCAGCGCTCTGAATCAAGTAAGATGCGCCGGACCCCTCCGATATCAGGGTACTCGTTGTTGGACGAGAAAAAAGTGGTTAGTATTTGACTAACAAGCAAAGTGGTACCGCGGAAGATTACGTAGCTTTCGTCTTTGCATCCTTCTTAGATGCATCAGGCGGAAGCTTTTTTGTTACTTATGATTCAGTTTCATATAAGATGCCAAAATGGCAAAAGGGGAAATGAAATGAACAGTTTATTTATCTTATTGTTCGCAGCCGTAGCATTAATGGCTGGCTACTTACTCTACGGACGCTGGCTTGCTAAAACGTGGGGCGTTGATCCAAAAGCAGACACACCTGCTGTTAGACACAATGACGGAAAGGATTATGCACCAGCAAGCAGACTGACAGTATTTGCTCACCAGTTTTCATCCATTGCAGGTGCCGGTCCTGTACAAGGTCCAATTCTAGCTGCAGTGTTTGGCTGGGTACCAGCACTTCTTTGGCTATTAATTGGCGGTATCTTCTTTGGTGCAGTACAAGACTTCTCAGCTTTGTATGCTTCTGTGAAAAACGATGGCAAATCCATTGGCTTGATCATTGAAAAATACATTGGTAAAAAAGGACGTAAATTCTTTACATTATTCTGCTGGCTATTCTCATTGCTTGTTATTGCCGCATTTACTTCCATGACATCTTCCACATTTAATGGTTTTGTTACAGGTAGTGATGGTGCAGTGACACAAAATTTCAATGGCGCAGCTGCAGCTACAATTTCATTCTTATTTGTTGGCTGTGCAATTGTATTTGGTTTGATTCAGAAGAAATTTCCAAATTTAAAAGAATGGCATAAAATTGTTATCTCATTAGCATTCATTGTATTTATGTTTGCTGCTGGTATGAAAATGCCAGTTTACTTAACAGCTTCTCAATGGAACTACGTCATCATGGCTTACCTTTTTATTGCTGCAGTGGCTCCTATGTGGTTACTCATGCAGCCTAGAGACTATATGACAACATTCATGTTCCTTGGAATGATTATTGGTGGTGTCGTTGGCGTATTTACAGGACATCCAGAAATGAAATTAAATGCATTCAATGGTTTCGTATTAACAAGTGATGCAGGTGCAAAAACATATATGTTCCCTACACTTTTCGTAACAGTTGCGTGTGGTGCAATCTCAGGATTCCATTCACTTGTATCCTCAGGAACATCTTCCAAGACAGTTTCAAATGAAAATGATATGCTGCCCGTTGGTTATGGTGCAATGATTCTTGAAACATTGTTAGGTGTCATCTCACTGATCGTTGTTGGTGCAGTTGCTGTAAATGGTGCAGTCCCTAGTGGATTAACACCATTCCAGATCTTCTCTCAAGGCGTAGCAGGATTTTTGGAAAATGTTGGTATTCCAGCAAGTGTTGCTAACGTATTTATGACAATGTGCATCTCCGCATTAGCATTCTCTACACTGGATTCCGTAGGCAGAATTGGAAGACTCTCCTTCCAGGAATTATTTACTTCAGATGACGAAGATTCTTCTGCAATGCCAGAATGGAAGAAAGTTGTTACAAACCAGTACTTCGCTACAGCAATTACATTATTTTTAGGATATGTATTATGCTTAGGCGGCTATTCAAACGTATGGGCATTATTTGGAAGTGCCAACCAGTTACTTGGTGCTCTTGTATTGATCTCTATTGCTGTATTCATGAAAGCAACAAACAGAAAATCATGGATGTTCTATTTCCCTATGATCTTCATGTTCTGCGTAACATTTACAGCGATTGTATTGAATGTCATCACAAACGTAAAAGCATACATGGCAGGTACAGCAGTATTCCTCGTCAATGGTTTACAGCTTATCGTTGCAGTATTCTTAGTTGTACTGGCAGTTATTGTCGCAGTGCATTGTGTTAAGATCTTAGTATCTATCGGAAAAACTCCAGAAACAGTAAAAGTTGAAAAGGACGGAAAGCAGGCAGCTTAATATGACAAAAAAAGATTTAGATTGGGGAAACATTGGTTTCAAATACAGACAAACAGATAAAAGATTTGTCGCAAACTTTAAAGATGGTAAATGGGATGAAGGATCTTTGGTTGATGATCCAACTGTTACATTGAATGAATCTGCAGGCATGCTTCAATATTGCCAGCAGGTATTTGAAGGCATGAAAGCATACACATGGGAAGATGGAAGTGTTGTATGTTTCCGTCCTGATATGAATGCTGAAAGAATGTATAATTCTGCTCAGCGCATTGAAATGCCATCTGTACCAAAGGAATTATTCTTAAAGGCAATTGATGAAGTCGTTAAAGCAAATATTGACTGGGTACCTCCATATGGCAGTGGTGCATCACTCTATATTCGTCCATACGAGTTCGCTACAGGCATTGTTATTGGTGTTGCTCCAGCAGACGAATATCAATTTCGCGTATTCACAACACCTGTCGGTCCATACTACAAAGGCGGTGCAACACCAATTGCCATTCAAGTATCCGACTTTGATCGTGCTGCACCTAGAGGAACAGGAGCTGTTAAGGCTGGCTTGAACTATGCGATGAGTTTGCATTCTTCTGTGATTGCACACTCTAACGGATATGCTGAAAACCTATACCTGGATCCTGCAACAAGAACATACGTTGAAGAAACTGGCGGAAGCAATGTTATCTTTGTTGATAAAGATGGAAATCTTGTCGTACCAAAGAGTGATTCCATTCTTCCATCTATTACTAGACGCTCTATTGTTTACATTGCAGAGCATTACTTAAATCTGAAAGTTGATGAAAGACCTGTACGCTATGATGAAATTAAGAATTTCCAAGAATGTGCTCTCTGTGGTACAGCTGCAGTGATTTCTCCTGTAGGAAGAATCGTTAATCACGATGAAGTGATTGAATTCCCATCTGGCATGGAAAAAGCTGGTGAAGTTGTGTCCAAACTATACGATACAATCACAGGCATTCAATCTGGAAAGATTGAAGCTCCAGAAGGCTGGATCAGAAAAATCTGTTAAATTACAAAACACGTGTTCAAATTCTGGACACGTGTTTATTTTGCTTTTATAGAGTTTTTATTTCTTCTTCACTTAATCCTGTCATTTCTACAACCAAATCCAGTGACATTCCTTTTGAGAGCATTTTTTTAGCAATCTCAATTTTTGATTGCTGCATACCTTGCGCTTTTCCTTCCTGCAGGCCTTGTGCTTTTCCTTCTTGTAAGCCTTGCGCTTTTCCTTCCTGCAAGCCTTGTGCTTTTCCAGCTTCAATTCCTTCTTTTAAACTTTTTGCTTTTTCTTCATCAACCAATGCATCTAAATATTCATCTAAATTCATGTAATCTAACCTTGCACTTTCGTCTTTCTTGACAGTGGCAACAGCTTTTTCAATTGTTTTTGTAAATGCATCCTTCGCAATTCTTTTTTTCAAAAACATCAAAAAGAAATACAATTGCGAATCCTCTGTATCACTGTCTGGATTTAAGAAAATTGTAAAACGTTTATCTTCAAGAATCAATTCTGAACATTCCAAACACATAGAAGCAAATGTATATCTTGGAAGTCTCATTCCAAAATAATCTTCCAGACAAATGAAGATCACAATACTTTTCTTCATATTCTGATAATCACCAGCTTTTACGTACTTTGCATCCATTTGCGAATGGTACATTCTTGAACGCAGTGGAAAATTCAATAACTTTCTCACTTGCATTTCGACATCGATATAAGAATCTTCCCCTTCTAGCAAAACATCAAAGCGTGTGATTTTTCCACCATATCTTGCCTGAACATGCTTTTCAACTCCCGCAATTCGAATATCTTTCACTTTTTTTCCCAAAGCCAGTTCTACAATTCCTTTTGCGATATTCAAATTTCTTTTATCCTCTAAAACAGTTGTAAACATGTAATTATCCGAGAAAGATAATTCATCAAATGGTTTCATTTTATTGCCCATATGTAAGCCTCCTATACTTACATATTCACAATTTTTTCCAAAATTCCATGAAATTCTTTCAATTTCTGATTGTATCTGTTGTAACACCCGTAATATATCCATCTAATGCATTCATTACATCTATACTATTAATTCCCCACAATTCTAATGGAATATCATTTTCTTTACAGAAATCCAGGTATGACATCTGTGCAGCATAATGAACATCTAAAAAGACATTGCATCCATCTTCTTTCATTGCTTTCACATTTGATTGAATATCAGATACATCACTTTTGCTTCCAGCTAAAAAGCCAAGCATATCTGTCTGATCATACTGTGCAACCATACGCAACAAATCACTAGAGAAGGAAATCCATTCCACTTTTCCAACCATCTCATATTTTTCGACAATATCAAAAATCATTTTTACCTGGTCTTCAGAATGAATTGTTTCTGTTTTCAACTCAATATAAGGTGTAATGAGATTTGCTTTACAATACGCTATAAATTCTTCCAAGGATGTAATTGTCTGTCCACGCAGATCAAATTGTTTTGCTTCTTCTTCCGTGATAGAATCAATCGCTACATTAATTCCTGCCATATGAGATAACGTAGGATTATGTAATAAAACCGGCACTTCATCACTTGTTAACTGTACATCTGTTTCCACATATTGATAATTCATCTTTTTACTTTCAATATACGCAGCCAATGTATTTTCAGGTGCATTCACATGATACCCGCGATGATTGATCAAACGAATGCCATCAAATCTTGTATCTTTCACATATTTACTTACTGGTAGAGAATACGTTTCATCTGCCTCTTCATTTGCTTCTGCAACTGGAAAATAATACCGATTGGCGGCATACACTTCATTCGAAACAATATTTCCATTTTCATCAAAACGAACTTCACGTCCATCATTCAATACAATGGAAGAATTCACTTTTCTCTTTCCACCATCCTGATGATTCAGACAATAAAAACCTTTTTCACCCTTCACAAAAACAAGACGATCTTCATCTTTTCCAACAATTTGTCCCTGTTCATACCAGAATCCATCATCCCATTCATGATGAAAAACATTCCCATCTTCATGTATTTTATATTTCACACCATCAACACTACAATCAGAAGTCATCAAATATCCATTATCATCATACAAATAATATTTCTCACCATCCTGAAACAAGCCTTTCACAAGCTGTCCATTTTCATCACTACGAACAGAGTATGTCTGTTCTTTATTTGTCTTTACCACAAATACATGATTTTTCAAAGCTTCTTTATTTCCATCCACAAACGTATGGTCAATTGCAGAATAGCTGATTTCTTTTGTCGGATCCGATTCATCTATAATGGATGTAAATGGATAATATTCCGCATACACATCCTTCGCAAAAAAGAAGCAAGGTATCAGCAACAAAAAAACAATCAATATTTTCACCCAGCGTTTCAGATGTTTTTTCTTCTTCTGTTTAAGCTTTTTCATCACAATTATGATACCTTTTTCTTTTCTTCATAACAAATTAACATTTCTTAACATTTTCTTGTACAATATGGTTAGAAAGATACTGTAATTCCACACAATAGATAAGGGAGACAATTTATGAATATACATGATCTATACGGAAAATGGATCAGCACATCCGATCGTACAGTAATTCGATTCAACCCATTCACACTCGTCACGCCCTATGGTTCAAGTAAATATACCATTGAACAAAGATTAAATTTTCCATATATCTGTTACGAAACAGGAGAAATGATCTATCACGAAGAAAATGACATTCCAATTCTTTCAGATACAATCATGGAATACGATGGCAGAGGCGAGATCATCATTCGCGAATATGTTCGTGAACAAGACATTGATAAAATCCCAAAAGATTTTTGCAGTGAATTACGCAAAGCAAGAAATCACAGAAAACCGATTCCTACGGTTATGGAGGTCGAATCATGAAAAAGCTTAGTTTATGTTTATGTATGTTCTTAGTTTCATGCGCATCTAAAACACCTTCTAAATCTTCTACTGCTTCTTCAGCAGCACACTTTCCACCCGCAAAACAAACACCAGCACCACAGCTAATTGTGCAAGCAGATTACACAGAAACATTAGATACATATTCTGCAGTCATAGAAGGAACAAAAATTGCCACAAAAGGTGGTTTTGCAAAAGTCAAAGAATTGATGAATGATGATGAAATCTTCAATGTCAAAAGTGCAGTTGGATATTCTGTGGAAGATGTGGATCATGATGGTACAGATGAATGCATCATTGGAGAAATCAGAAAATTTGATGATGGTGAAGTTTATACAAATGATGTCTATGCAATCTATGCAATCGACAACGATGAAGTAAATCTATTATTAGATGTCATTTCGCCAGCATATGCATTCCGTTTTGATGAAAATGCATTTTTCTATGGCAGTACAGAAGCAGACGGTGCAAGCCATTATGGTATTTTCCATCTAGAAAAAGGAAAGCTGAAATGGAAAGAATTCTTTTTCACAAAAGATCACAATACGTTCTACAAAAACACAACTGGAAATCTAGATATTTCTAATTCAGAAAAAATTTCCATCACAGAAGATGATTTCATTCACGATCAAATGACATATGCACTCATTGAATATACAAATGACTATAACTCTATTGAGAATTACGATATTGGACTTCGTGCAGATTGGGCTAAAGATCGAGATTTAAGTAAATACAAAACATATGAAGAATATGTTGTCGATGCTTCCGCAGAACAAATTCTTCTCACACCAGTTGCTCCACTCAAAAACATAAAACTTCTTTCCGTGGAATACACAGCAGAAGAATTCAAAACAAAAAAGATTCACACAATCGACACTCTTGATCCAGCACATCCGCTTTGTTTAACAACATATTTAGAATCTACCATTCCAAATATCGCAATCCAGTTTGAATACAAAGATCAAGTTCAAACATACACAATCTCATTAAGTGGATTTGATGGTTCTATTGTTTTAACACCATTAGAAATTTAAGTTCCTATTTACCTTTGGTATCTAATATCAAAAAAGTATAATTATGCATTTCATGAATTGCATAAACAATTAGAAAATCAAGTAGTCCCAGTTCAAAAGCTTGTTAGCTGAGCCTATCAGAGTAATCTGGTAGACCTTAGTTTGGCAATAGTATTTTTTATCAACATATGTTAGAGTGCTGTTATGCAAATCGTGATTTGCAGATTGGAGAATTATGAGAGCAGAAGAATTATGGAAAGCATATTGCGAGAAAGAGAATATAGATATTGATACTCCTTATAGTGCATGGGGATTTTTAGATGCACCTGATCAGCTGGCAGACCTTGTATTAAAGGGAATCAAGACTGCAACTGCATCCGCATATGATTTATATTTTATGGAAGGAGAAGAAGAGCCATTGCCACAGCCAGGTGATTATAGTGTTATTATAAACTCAAAGGATGAGGCAATTTGTATTATCCAAACCACTAAGACTACAGTCGTTCCGTTTAATGAAGTATCAGAGGAACATGCTTACAAGGAAGGGGAAGGAGATAGAAGTCTTGCATATTGGAGAGCGGTTCATGAAGAATTCTTTACAAAAGAATTTGAAGAAACTAAAACTGAATTCAATGGACAAACAAGAATTCTTTGTGAGGAGTTTCAAGTAGTTTACGATTCACGGCAACTTAACAAAAAATAAGCTCCCCCATTAACAAAAAATGAATAGAAAATGTATAAAAGCAGCAAAAG
The DNA here is from genome assembly GCF_052064035.1 of Bulleidia sp. HCP3S3_C9. Lineage (NCBI taxonomy): Bacteria > Bacillati > Bacillota > Erysipelotrichia > Erysipelotrichales > Erysipelotrichaceae > Bulleidia > Bulleidia sp. HCP3S3_C9. Next base: position 8,809 of record NZ_JBQHWJ010000060.1, read on the forward strand.
CGAATCATTATAAGGGATTATACATTAGACACATATTTGCAAAAATGGAGAAATTTAAAGAGAAGGTTATTTTGACAACCTTCTCTTTTTCATTGCTTATTCAATTCCTGTAACGTTATAGTCTTTTGCTTCTACTGCACTTTTCAAAACATCATTACTAACTTCTTTGCTCATCGTAACAATTGCAGTACCAGCTTCATGAGAAACTTCTGCACTTTCTACGCCATCAATTGCTTCAAGCGCTTTTTTGACGGATGCTTCACAATGTGAGCACATCATTCCTTCAATCTTCATCGTTTTTTTCATTTCTTTTTCTCCTTCACTTTCTTGTTTTGCTTTATGTCTAATTGGACGATCTTTTTTAGAATCATGAATATTTAACATATTTAATCGCAACGCATTCATACATACTGTAAATGATGACAATGACATTGCCGCTGCACCCCACATCGGATTCATTTGAATGGAAGGATACAAGCCCGCAGCCATCGGAATCAATAATGCATTATATGCAAATGCCCAGAACAGATTTTCATGAATATTCCGCAATGTTCCTTTGGATAATCGTATCATAGAAACAACATCACTCAGCTTAGAATTCATTAAGACAATATCTGCAGAATCAATGGCTACGTCTGTTCCCACACCAATCGCAACACCAATATCTGCACGCACCAAAGCAGGTGCATCATTGATACCATCACCAACCATTGCGACTTTGCCACGTTTTTTCAATTTCTGAACCACAGCTTCTTTTTGAGAAGGTAATACAGATGCATATACTTTATGCACGCCTGCCTGATGTGCAATGGCATTGGCAGTTGCTTCATTGTCTCCTGTAATCATTACAACTTCAATTCCCATATTTTCCAGTTGTTGAATTGCTTCTCGACTATCTTTTTTAATCGGATCTGCAACGGTAATCATTCCAAGATACACATCATCTTCCATAAAGAATAATGGCGTCTTTCCTTCTTGTGTTACTTGATTATATACAGAAGAAGCGTCTTTCAAATTGGTTTTTGTTTCCATATACTTCTTTGATCCACCAACAATACATTTTCCATGCATCATTGCCTGTACGCCATTTCCTTGTAATGCCTTGAAATCCGCTGTCTCTTCTATTTGTATTCCATGTTCTTTTCCATACGTATTGATTGCCTTGGCAAGTGGGTGTTCCGATTTATTCTCTAAGGAACAAGCCACTTTCAGCAGTTCATCATAATATTCATTTTCAGCAGGCAGAATATCTTTTACAGTTGGCTTTCCTTCTGTAATCGTTCCTGTTTTATCCAATGCAACGATTTGAATATGTCCTGCATTTTCTAATGCTTCACTTGTTTTAAACAAAATGCCATTCTTTGCTCCTGCACCATTGCCAACCATAATGGCAACAGGTGTTGCTAAACCTAAAGCACATGGGCAAGAAATTACAAGAACTGAGATTGCTCTTTCTAAAGCATACGATAAATCTCTTCCCGCAAACAGCCATCCAATCATGACCACAATCGAAATCACAATGACACATGGAACAAATATCCCAGATACTTTATCGGCAATACGCGCAATCGGCGCCTTTGTACTAGAAGCATCAGAAACCATCTGAATGATTTCTGAAAAAGTCGTATCTTTTCCAACCTTTGTTGCTTTCGCTCTTAAATAGCCAGACTGGTTCATTGTTGCCGCAGATACATGATCTCCTTCACTTTTATCTACAGGAATAGATTCTCCCGTCAATGAAGATTCATCAACTGCACTATTTCCAGAAAGCACAATACCATCTACCGGAATTGCCTCTGCAGGTTTCACCACAAAGATATCTCCCACCTGCACTTCTTCAATATCCATTTCAACAATTTCCCCATTTCTTTCAATATTTGCTTTTTTCGGTGCAAGTTTCATCAATGACTTCAATGCATCTGTTGTCTTTCCTTTTGAAATAGATTCTAATGTTTTCCCTACTGTAATCAATGCTGGAATCATCGCGGCTGATTCAAAATACAATTCACTATGATATAGCGGCATCAGATCCATATTTGCTGCACCATTTGTAATCATGCATGTTAATTGATACAGCACATACAAAGACCACGCAAACGAAACAGAACTGCCCAGTGCAACCAATGTATCCATATTTGGAGAACCATGCACAAGACTCTTAAATCCAGAAATAAAGAATGCACGATTGATATACATCACCACAAGGCAAATCAGCATCTGTGTTAATGCCAAACCTAAGTGATTATGATTCAAAAAGGCAGGTACTGGCCAAGAAAGCATATTATGTCCCATCGTGATATACATCAAAATCATCAGCCAGATAACAGAATGCAGTAATCTTTTCTTTAGCTTTGGTGTTTCATGATCCACAAGTGCTTCTTCTAAATCATTAGAAGAATGCTTCTCTTCTCCCTGTACATGTGCACCATAGCCAGCTTTTTCAACTGCTTGAATCACTTCGTCTGGATCAGCATTTCCTTCCACACGCATTGAATTTGTTAAAAGAGAAACTGAAACTGAATCTACATCTTTTAAATCCCCAACGGCTTTTTCCACATGTGCCTGACAGGCAGCACATGTCATCCCCGTAACAATATATTGCTTCATATATACATCACCTACTTCATTAATCTCTGTAAAAGTTCACACAACTCATCGATCGTTTCATCATTTCCATTTTGAATATCATGTTTTACACAACTCTTGATATGACAGGATAACAAAACTTTACTAAAACTATTCAACGCAGAAGTTGCCGCAGCTACCTGCATTAAAATATCTGGACAATATGCATCTTCTTCCACCATTTTTTCAATTCCACGAATCTGCCCCTCCACTTTTTTTAATCGTGTGATAAGTTTTTTTCTTTCATCTTCACTTCTTTTTTTATGTCTTCCACTACAGTGTGGACAAGTCATTTCTTCACCCATATATTTACCTCACGCATTCGTTATATACCCCTAGGGGGTATATGTCAACTGACATGCTTTTCTTTATAAAATTTTTTCACTATACTAATGAAAACGGAGGTTTTATCTATGGAAAACATTTTTCATCGCGTTAGTATTCGTAAATTTTCAAATCAGCCAGTTGAAAAAGAAAAAATTGAACAGATTTTACGCGCTGCCATGCAGGCACCAAGTGCATGCAATCAACAGCCATGGGAATTCTATGTTGTTGAAGATAAAGAAATGATTCATGCATTATCTCAGGTAACACCATACAGTGCTTTTGCTTTCAATGCACCAGTCATCATTGTTCCTGTTTATCGAGAAGAGAATCTTCCAGCACCAATGTTTGCACAAATTGATTTATCCATTGCTTGTGAAAATATGTGGCTAGAAACAGATGCTTTACAACTAGGTGGTACATGGATCGGTATTGCACCTTTAAAAGATCGTATGGAAGCAGTCGCAGAAATTTTAGATCTTCCTGACAATCTAAAAGTATTCAGCTTATTTGCACTAGGTTATCCAGCCGAAGAAAAACCACAGCAAGATCGTTTTGATGCAGCTAGAATTCACTATATGAAAAGATGATGCAGATCTGCACCATCTTTTCAAAATACATTTAATAAAATGATATATACTGCAGTACCTGATATGACACTCAAAATCTGATTCTTTTGATAATAATGAAATACCGCAGTGAATATAGATGCACTGATCAATGCAAAAGAATCATGAAAATCCGAGGTTGTTAAACTTCTCAAACTATATACAACCAAAATAACCATTAAAGAAGCTGGCAAAAGATCACTGAGTCTTTTAACAATCTTCGGCATTTCTTTTTTTCCAAATACAATCCATGGCAAGCTTCTTTCAAAGAAAACAATGCATGCACAAATGACAATGAGAATGAATGCTTCTTTATGATTCATACATTCACCTCCTGCTTCTTAGCAAAGAGCATCAATAATCCACTTGTCACAAGCAAAGATGGCAATAAGAAAGCATCACTCCCTAATGTAATCAAAAAGAAAACAGAACAGATGCCACCGATCAATGCTGGCTGATGATTCAATGCATTTCGATATTGATCCACAACAATTGTGATAAATAAAGCCGTTAAAGCATAATCAATTCCCGTAACACTAGAAGGAATCAGATTTCCCGCAAGACCTCCTGAAACAGATCCTGCAATCCAACTCAATTGTGAAAATAACTGAATACAAAACTGAATATTTTCTTTCTTCATATCTTTGGGATATTCCGTGATGGAATTTAATAATGCATATGTTTCATCTGTCAATGTATGAATCATATAGGGCAGTTTTTTCCCTGTCTTCTTGAAATCTTCTACATATGTTAACCCATAGAAGATTTGCCTTGCTGCCATAAACACACATGTTAATATCACAGTAACAAACGCTGCACCACTTGCAAAAAATGATGCAAGTACCATTTGAAATGCACCTGTATAAATAAACATTGAACAAAGCATGGACCAAACCCAGCCAAAACCGCCTTGTGCCATGATGTTAGCGTCCGGTTAATTTAACCATTCAGAGTCCGGTAAAAACGACCAATTTCAGTCCAATAAAAAAAGCCAACACATCAGATGACTTTCATAAATTCATTTACTGCCTG
>NZ_JBQHWJ010000061.1:0-12837 GCF_052064035.1 Bulleidia sp. HCP3S3_C9
CTCATCTAACTAATCATTGTTCTGGAATAAGGCGTGGTAAGACCCTTTTCAAAGTAGTCAAAGCTACAGGGAGGACTACAAATCCACATTCACATATTTCAATATTCTACAGGATACATCGAACCGTTATCAATCACGGTTAAACAGGATTGATAGAAAGGAAAGTGTATATTGTGAATGACTTGTTTTATGAGTCTTCAACAATATACCAGGAGGGATGTATGGCTAATTCTATGAATAAAAAGAAAAAAGTAAAAATCAGTGGCATTTTAACAATCTTGTTATGCATAACTGCGATTGGTATTGTCGCGGCGCTTGGTTTTAATATTTACAAGATTAAAACAAGCAATACAGGTAATGGTGATACTGTTGAAACAGAAAAGGTTGATAACGAGTATTCCAATGAGAAATATTCCATTGGTAATAACCCAACAGATATCAACAAAAAATATTTCAAAGAATTGAATGAAGCTGTCAAAGGAAAAGACGTAAAAGATGAAAACGGTAATACATATACAGGGGAAGAAGCAATTGCGGAAACAGTTGTAAAGAACTTTATCTGCCAGTATTACACATGGACAAATAAAGATGGTAACTATGATATTGGCGGTATGCAGTATATTTATAGTCCAAAGCAGTCTGACTTTGAAACTTATACATTGTATAACTTCTATAAGGATATGGATTTATATCTATCAAAGGATGGTAGAAGTTCTTTGATTGAAGTGAAGAAAGTGACAATCAATAATGTTTCTAGAGTCGATGATTATACTGTGACATATACAGATGAAAATGGTGATGAACAATCTGCAGGTTTGCCATGCGTCAATGTTGAAGCTTCATGGGAATATGGTTCTGATACAAAAATGAATGCATCTGAAATTCAGACATCCGCTACATTCCATGTAGTGAATAATAACGATAGATGGGAAATAGGAGGTATTGAATAATGAGAGATCCTTTTGATAATTTAAATTTAGATCATACAGATACACCTTCTTTTCCTGATGAACCAGGAGAATTGGGAAATGTACCAAATAGTACAAGCATTCCAGCGTTTAATTTTAATTCTTCATTTAGAAGTGAACCAGAACAGCCTAAAGTTGTAGATGATGAGGAAAAGAGTACAAGTATCCCAGCATTTAACTTTAATAAGCCAGTAGAAGAAACACCAAAAAAGAGTAATTCTGCTTTTGACTTAGAAGCATTTATGAATGAAGATGAGGATCAGAAAAGTTCTGCACCATTATTTCCTGATGTACCAGTGGAAATTGAACAACCTGATTCACCGTTAGAGGCAACAGAGCAGACTGTTCAGTTGCCAACAATGACAGATGATTCTAATGGTGGTGGAAACAATATTCCTCCACAAACACCAAAGAATAAAAAGTCTAAGAAACCTAAAAAGGGCGAATTCAAAAAAGAGCCAACCGTTTTAAATATTATTGTTACAATTTTTACAATTGTAGCGAATATTCTTGTTGTTTATATTTTGTTTAATACAACAAAGTTCTCTAGTATTGGTCAGAATATCTTTATGATGATCAATATTGTAGTACTTGCGATTCTTCTTTTATTGGACTTATTAGTCATTTTAATGATTCGTACGAGAAAAATTGCATTGTTTGTGATTTCTATCATTGTTTTATCACTCTTTGTTGGTGGTGGAGGCTATGGCTTCTATGCACTTGGAAGAGTGAATAAGAATGTCACAAAGATTACTGGAGAAAAGAAGGAAGAAGAGGTTGCGGCTTCTTTAGTTATTTACAGTGGTACAAGTGGTGATCCGATTACAGATGTTAAGGATCTTGAAGGTAGAAGAGTAGGAGTTGCCAAAGGTACAAAGACAGAAGAAATCGCAAAAACCAAACTTTCTTCCAGTAATACAAATGTTGAATATGTTGAAGTGAATGGATACACAGATCTTCTTTCTAATTTGATTACAGGTGCTGTTGATTGTGCGGTTTTACCAGTTACATATCAATCTCAGTTTGCTGAAGATGAAAATTTAGCTGCATATCTTCCTGATACACAATCTATATTGGATTTCTCAGAAACAATTACTTCAGAAAGTGAAGCTGGTGCAAAAAAAGATATTACAAAAGAACCATTTACAGTACTTGTAACAGGTGAAAATGAAGGATTGGCAGACTCTATTATCTTGATGTCTGTAAATCCAATTTCCATGAAAGTTACAATGACTTCTATCGCAAGAGACTCTTATGTTCCTATCTCTTGTTATGGATCAAGTGATAAAATAAATGCAGCACATGCTTCCAGTGAATCTTGCATGGTGAAAACAGTTGAAAATTTAATGGGTATTGACATTGATTATACAATTGAGTTTAACTTTGCTTCAGTAATTAGAGTTGTTGATGCGGTTGGTGGAGTTGAAGCAGATATAGAAGTTGGATTTGATGCTCAGTGTTGGGATATTCCAACAGATTCATTAGCTGTATATCATATTAATCCTGGACATAACTATTTAGATGGAACAAAAGCATTAGGATATGTAAGAGAGAGAAATGCATTTCCTGATGGAGATTTTGCTAGACAACGTCATCAACAGGATGTTATTGAACAGATTATTCAAAAAGTTATGGCTTCAAAGAGTCCGCAAATGTTTTTAGACATTTTAGATGCTGCAGGTGATAATATCAAAACAAACTTTACTGTTGAACAAATGACTGGTTTCATCAATTATGCTCTGCAGAAATCTAAGAGATATTATGATTCAAATAATGTTTCGGGATTATTTGATTTTGAGTCTTCTAGAGTTTATGGATACGCAGCTAATTTGTGGAATAGTAGTCTGCAAATGGATCTATGGATTTATCGATTATTTAATGGATCAATTCAAGATTGTGCAAATGCAATTAAACGTAATTTAAGCACAACTGCTACTCCAGATACACCAACTTCTGTCAGCTGGTCTGCTGCGAATACATTTACGCCAGATCCTGTATCTCAAGAGGTTTATAATGAGACTCGCATTACAGATGATGGCAGACCTGCTGATGTTCCAGAGCCAAGTGAATCTACAGAACCTACAGATAGTCCAAGTCCATCAGCATCTGCTAGTCCATCAACTACACCAGGAAATAATGGTGGTTCTAGCGAAACAGAGAATGGCTCTGAAAATGCTGGAGGATCCGAGGAAAATGGTAGTGGTTCCGGAGATACTAGTGGTGGTTCTGGAGAAACTGGTGGTGGCTCTGGAGATACTAGCGGAGGCTCTGGAGATACTAGCGGAGGCTCTGGAGATACTAGTGGAGGCTCTGGAGATACTAGTGGCTCAACAGGAGCAGAAGAAAGTCCATCAGAACAATAATGATGAAAAGCCTTATAAGTTACAGTATACTTACAGGGCTTTTTTTAATTGTTTGTTACGTGTAAAATATTGGTTATGGAAAATAACAGTTCAAAATTAGGCTTGATTAAGAAAGCATTTTATATATGGGCAGTACAGTATCATTTCGTGATACCGAAAGATATTCTGAAAATGTATGTTCATAAGTTTAGACATGAAAGTGAAAATATCTCTAAGTATGGGCAGAGATTTTTTGATCCTTCTAATGAAAAAGATTATAAGAAATGGTTAACTTTACAGGAATATAAAAAACAAGATGGTTTGTATACGGATATTACATTTGTTGGTAGAAATGTGAGTAATTTGAATGCTAATGGATTAGCTGCAGTATCTATGGATACAATGAATACATCTAGAATTCATACGTCATATACTTGTCTGGTTGGTGAAGGAATTCATTTATATGAACCATTTTTCGCATATTTGAATGAATGTGATTGCGATGCAATCTATTTTGATTCTGACTTATATGTGAATGGCGAAAGAAAATCTCCAAAATGTAAACCGGATTTTTCCTATCATACATTAAGGGGATTTAACTATATTGGAAATCTAGTGATTGTAAAAACCGAATTATTAAAACAGTTTGACGGGAAAGAAGTAGATATCTATAGATATTTATTAGAATTAAGTGATCAGAAGATTGAATGGAAACATATTTCTAAGATTGTGTATGGGGAAGCGGAAGATACATTTAATGTATACCCACTAAAGTCTTATATTGATGAACATCATATTCCATGTAAGTTAATGATGCATTCAGATTATGCATATCTGTCTTATCCTGTAAAAGAAGAACCACTTGTATCCATTATGATTCCTACAAAAGATGGTGTAGAGGATTTGAAGAAGTGCATTGATTCTATATTTGACAAGAGTACATATCGGAATTTTGAAATTATCATTATTGATAACAATAGTGAAAAAGAAGAAACATTTACATATTTTAAAGAACTACAGGAAAAGCATGACAATGTTCATGTGCATGCATTAAACATCCCTTTTAACTTTTCTATCATCAATAACAAAGCTGTAGAATATAGTCATGGTGAATATGTTGTATTAATGAATAATGATACTGAAGTTATTACAAAAGACTGGCTTGAAAAAATGCTTGGCTACGCACAACAGGAAAACGTGGGCAGTGTTGGTGTGAAACTGTATTATGGTGATGATTCCATTCAACATGGTGGTATTATCACTGGAAAAGGTGGTGGATTTGCACATCGCTATTATCGGAAACCGCATAATGAAAAAGGGTATATGCATACATTGGATATTCCAAATGATGTTGCCTGTTGTACAGCTGCTTGTTTAATGGTTTCTAAAAAGAAATATTTAGAAGTTGGGGGAATGAATGAAGAATTGACAGTTCAATTTAATGATGTGGATTTGGGCTTGAAGTTATTAGAACATGGATACTTTAATATTTTTATTCCTGATGTTGAATTATATCATTATGAATCTAAATCTAGAGGTATTGATAAAGATCCTAAAGCAGTAGAAAGATTTATGTCGGAAGTTAACTATGCAAAAGAGAATTATGCAAAATGGCTTGTTCATGATCCTTTCTACAATGATAATTTTGACAAGAATTATGATTATATGCTAATCGTAGGAACAGGAAGTAACTGATGAAAAAAGAAGGATACTATACGTCAGGTCAATTCGCGAAAAAAGCACATGTGACGTTACGTACGATTCGATGGTATGATAACAAGAATTTATTGAAACCTTCCTTTCGTACTGAAAATGGTACTAGATTATATACAGATGGGGATCTGGCGAAGCTTCAACAGATCCTTCTTTTTAAGTATCTTGGTTTTTCTTTGGATGATATTCGTGAAATGACAATGACATCTACAGATGAAGATTTTTTACTTGGCTCTCTTGAAATTCAAAAGAAACTTGTTCAGGAAAGAATCTCTGAATTACAGGATATGCACCAGGCGTTGTGTGATGCAACGGATGCCATTGAAAAGCATCAGTCAATGGATCAGATGTTGAATTTGATTCATATGACGAGTGCAGACCAGTCATTGAAGACACAATATCAAGATGCCACAAATGTATCTGCACGTATTCGTTTACATCATGATTATTCTACAAATCAACAAGGATGGTTTCCTTGGCTTCTTGAACAGATTCAATTAAAAGAGAATATGAATATTTTAGAAATTGGGTGTGGAAATGGTGCTTTATGGAAAGAAAATCTTTCTGTTTTACCACAAAATATTCATGTGACGCTATCTGATATTTCGGAAGGCATGTTAAGAGATGCAAGGGAATCCATTGGGAAAGATTCTAGATTTTCGTATAGACGATTTGATTGTCATAAAATACCTTTCAAAGAAAAAGCATTTGATATTGTGATTGCAAATCACGTATTGTTTTACTTTGATGATATTGATGTTGTATTAAAAGAATGTAAGAGAGTAATGAAGGATACAGGTGTTTTTGTATGCAGTACATACAGTCAAAGACATATGAAAGAAATTACTGATCTTGTACAGGAATTTGATCAGAATATTGTTTTATCTTCCGATTGTCTATATGAAGTATTTGGTTTAGACAATGGAAAAGAAATCCTATCGAAATATTTTAAAACAGTTGAAATGAAGAAGTATGAGGATGCCATTGAAGTGAATGAAGCAGAGCCACTCATTGCCTATATTATTTCATGTCATGGAAACCAGAATCATATTCTTTTAGATCATTATCGTGAATTTAGAGAATTCGTGGAAGAAAAAACAAAGAATGGATTTCATATCACAAAAGATGCGGGGATATTTATCACAAAAGTATTGTAGAAACGTGCTACAATTATCGGCATGTATAGAAGATTAAAAGACAAACACAAACATACACATTCTAGATATGCTTCTAAAAAAAGATATAAGAAAATTTTGTTGAAAAAAAATGAGACACTTCATGAGGATAAAAAGGAAAATGAAATCGTTCTTTATGAAGATAAAGAAGTATTTCAAGGAAAATTGAAGGCATTTATTCAAAAACAGAAACAGCTGCATCAAGAAGAAATTGCTTCAAAGGTAACATTGATTCAATCTGTTGAAGAATCAAAAGAACAAATGAAAGAATCTTTCTTGTCAAAAAAAGAAGAATTAAAACAAATCAAGAAAGAAGTTAAGGAACAGAAAAAACAATTAAAACAAGAAAAGAAGACTTTAAAACAGGCAAAGAAAAAGAATTATGGATTCTGGACAACAGTTTTTGTGACTCTTGCATGTACAGTTGCGGCATTGTTATTTTTTAGTGTGCAATGGATTTTCCGTACATGGCCAAACCTAAAGATGGATGAATTAATGTATCAGTTGACTGCACCTACAGAAGGCACGGCCTCCGATATGTATTGGGCATATTTTTATCAGGCAGGAATTCCAACAATTGTTTGTTTGATTGTTTTTGTGATTGTTGCGATTACTTTATCCTATGCATCAAAACAATTTAGAAACAAAGGGAAAGTTGCACTATGTATTTGTTCTGTAATTTGTATTGGTTTATCTTTAGTTGAAACAAATACAAAGCTAGATGCAACCAAATATTTTGAAAATAAAGGAGAGGGAAGTACTTTTATTGAATCTAACTATGTAGATCCAAAAGACGTTTCATTAACATTTCCAGAAAAAAAAAGGAATGTGATTGTTCTTTATCTCGAATCTATGGAAATGACATATGCGGATAAAGAAAATGGTGGTGGATTTGATGAAAATTTTATTCCTCAATTAACACAGCTTTCAAAAGAAAATGAGAATTTCTCTGGCTCAGATACTGTGTTGAATGGAGCACGCTCTACAAGTGGAACAACTTGGACAATGGGAGGGCTTTTTGCTTCTACTTCAGGATTGCCACTTATGCTTTCAATCGATGGGAATTCTATGGATACGCAAAATTCTTTCTTCAAAAATGCTACTGTACTAGGAGATATCCTTGACGAAGAAGGATATCAACAGGTATTTGCCTGTGGTTCAGATGCGACGTTTGGTGGAAGAAAACTTTATTTTACGGATCATGGAAATTATGCAATTCATGATCTGAACTACAGAAAAGAAACAGGAGATTTGCCAGAAGACTATTATGTCTGGTGGGGATTTGAAGATGAAAAGCTCATTGAATACGCAAAAGAAGATTTAACAAAATTAGCTTCTTCGAATCAGCCATTCAACTATACAATGTTGACAGCGGATACACACTTTGAAGATGGCTATGTTTGCAATCTGTGCCAGGATTTGCATGATGGAAATCGCTATGGAAATGTGATTTCTTGTTCAGATAAACAGGTAAGTGAATTTGTTTCCTGGATCCAACAACAAGACTGGTACGATAATACAACGATTGTGATTACTGGAGATCATCCAACAATGGACAGTGATTTCTGTGATCCTGTTTCTTCTGATTACTCAAGAAGAGTGTATACAGCGTATATTAATGCAGATCCAATAGAAAATCATTCTAAAGGAGAACGTCAATTCACAACACTGGATACTTTTCCTACAACGTTAGCAGCAATGGGTGTTTCTATTGAAGGAAATCGTCTTGGCTTGGGTACAAATGTTTTTTCAGGTGAAGAAACACTGCTTGAAAAAGATGGTATGCAGATGATTAATACAGAGTTTTCTAAGAAATCTGATTTCTTGAATGCATTGGCAGATGTGAATCCGAATGCAGAAGGCATGCGTAATCGAGGATCTGTAGTTGGATTGGATTTCCATGTGGATGAAGTGAATGAAGATACATTGAGTGTTACTTGTGATGATTTGTATGGCATTAATGGAACATTGAATAGCCTGGAATTGTTTGTACAAGATAGTGATGGTAATCAAACAAGTAATATCATGAACTATACTGGTGAAGGTACATTTAAAGCACAGATTACAGTTTTGAATGGAAATATGGATTCTGTATATATTGGTGTAGATGCACATAGTACAGACAGTGATAAAAATCCTGTGACGGAAAGAATCTTTGAATACAGTGGAAATGTACGTATGTTCCCATCAAATGATCTAACAAGCTTTTTGAACGAATTAAATGCTTTAGATCGTAATAGATACACAATTCTTATGAATACACAGGGCATTGGTGTAACGAATTTCAGTGAAAACGAAAAAATTTTATTAGGAAAACTTGGTGCAGGTAATGTTGCTTCGAGTGATGGTGAAGCTGCTTTTGCGGTGATTGATGGAAATGCATCGTATTCTAAAGTTTCGGATGACTATTTAAGAGAAGGTGGAACGTTATCTGATGGAACACCATATGTGATTTCATCTTCTTCAAACAGTGAACAAGCATCTTCTATTCTGCTTGGTGATGACTATGATGATTATTCTAGACAAGCTGAAGGAATCAATGTAGTTGTGTGGGATAAAGAAACACAATCGGTTGTTTGTTCAACATATTATCAACAGATGAGTAAGGCACCATCTTTTGATAGCATTTCAACGAGGACTTCATTATTAAGCAATGATGTAGAAGTGATTGCGGATAATCCTATGCATTTTGATGATGTGAAACATGTTGTAGCTGTGATGTATGATAATGAAAAATGTTCTAAAGTTGAAGAAGTGACAATGACATTGAATTATGACAATACATATATCGCAACATTCAAAGATGTGAAGAAAGATTATTCAAATAAATCTATTTATGTCTATGCAGTATATGAAAATGGCTCACGACAACTTGTTGAAAAGTTTACGCATGATTCTAAATGAATTATGTGAAATTATGGAAATATCAAATAATACTTGAAGATGACGTAACGTCATCTTTTAATATACTTGTAATAACGGAGGAAACCTAAGATGAAAGGTATTATTCTAGCTGGTGGATCTGGTACAAGACTTTATCCACTCACTCGTGTCACAAGTAAACAATTACTGCCAGTCTATGACAAACCAATGATTTTCTATCCAATTAGTACATTGATGCTGGCTGGTATCAGAGATATCTTAATTATCTCTACACCTCATGATCTCCCTAATTTTGAACAGCTGTTAGGTGATGGCAGTGAATTTGGCGTTCACTTTGAATACAAGGTACAGGAAGTTCCTAATGGACTTGCACAGGCATTTGTATTAGGTGAAGAATTTGTTGGTGATGATACTGCCTGTCTGGTTCTTGGAGATAACATCTTCTATGGTAATCATTTTGGAAGTATGCTGAGAGAAGCAGTGAAGAATGCGGAAGAAAATCATCGTGCAACTGTGTTTGGCAAATATGTGAATGATCCAGAAAGATTTGGTATTGCGGAATTTGATGAAGAAGGAAAGGTTATTTCCTTAGAAGAAAAGCCGGTGCATCCAAAGAGCAACTATGCAGTTGTTGGCTTATATTTCTATGACAATCGTGTCATTCAATATGCAAAGGAATTGGAACCAAGTGCACGTGGTGAATATGAAATCACGGATTTAAATAAGATTTATCTCGAAGAAGGCGACTTGGATCTTCAGGTATTAGGTAGAGGATTCTCCTGGATTGATACAGGAACGATTGAATCTATGGCTGAAGCTACAAACTATGTCAGAAGTATTGAACACATTCAAGGCATTCGTATTTCTGTTCCGGAAGAAATTGCCTTCTACAATCAATGGATTGATGAAGATCAATTATTAGCGACTGCTGATCTATATGGAAAGAGTCCATATGGTGATTATTTAAGGAACTTGGCAAAGAATAGTATTCAAGGCCCAATTAATAAACAGAAAAAGGAGAAATAAGAAAATGAATATTTTAGTAACAGGTGGTGCAGGATTTATTGGTAGTAACTTTGTATTTCTGGAATTGAAAGAACATCCAGAAGATAAGATTATCTGTGTTGATAAGTTAACATATGCTGGTAACTTGAAGACATTGAAGGATGTTATGGATAATCCACAATTCAAGTTCTATAAGACAGATATCTGTGATAGAGAAGCAATTGACAAGATCTTCGCTGAAGAAAAGCCTGATATCGTAGTCAACTTTGCGGCTGAATCTCATGTAGATAGATCGATTGAAAACCCAGAAGTATTCCTGGAAACAAATATCATTGGTACAAGTGTATTAATGGATGCTTCTAGAAAATATGGCGTAAAGAGATACCATCAGGTATCTACAGATGAAGTATATGGTGATTTACCTTTAGATAGACCTGATCTATTCTTTACAGAAAAAACACCATTACATACATCTTCTCCATATTCTTCCTCTAAGGCAGGAGCAGACTTATTAGTCAGTGCATATCATAGAACATTTGGTTTACCAGTTACAATTTCTAGATGCTCTAATAACTATGGCCCATATCAGTTCCCTGAAAAACTGATTCCATTAATGATTGCGAATGCTTTAGCTGATAAGTCATTACCTGTTTATGGTGAAGGTTTAAATGTTCGTGACTGGTTATATGTTGAAGACCATTGTAAGGCAATTGATTTAATTATCCGTAAGGGTACAGTTGGTGAAGTTTACAATATTGGTGGACATAATGAAATGAAGAACATTGATATTGTTAAGATTATCTTGAATGAATTAGGCAAGCCTGAATCTTTGATTACACACGTCACTGACCGTAAGGGACATGATCAAAGATATGCTATTGATCCTGCAAAGATTCATGCAGAACTTGGATGGCTTCCTGAAACAATGTTTAAAGATGGTATCAAGAAGACAATTCAGTGGTATTTAGATAACAAAGAATGGTGGGAAGATATCATCTCTGGTGACTATCAGAACTACTATGAAGAAATGTATGGAAAGAAAGAAGTAATTGAGTAATGAAAGTATTTGTTACAGGTGTATGTGGTCAGCTTGGCCATGATGTCATGAATGAGCTGGCAAAAAGAGGATATGAAGGCGTTGGTTCTGATATACAGGAAGCCTATGCTGGTGTAGCAGATGGAACTGCGGTAACAACAGCTCCTTATGTTTCTTTAGATATTACAGATCAGGCAGCAGTTGAGAAAGTAATTACGGATATTCATCCAGATGTCATTGTGCATTGTGCTGCGTGGACTGCAGTGGATATGGCTGAAGATGATGACAAGGTTGCAAAGGTTCGTGCAATCAATGCTGGTGGAACACAGAATATTGCCAATGTTGCTAAAGCAATTGACGCTAAGATGGTATATATTTCTACAGACTACGTCTTTGATGGACAGGGTGAAACGCCTTGGCAGCCTGACTGTAAAGACTATAAGCCTATGAATGTATATGGTCAGACAAAGCTGGAAGGTGAACTTGTGGTTGCCAATACATTATCTAAGTATTTTATTGTTCGTATTGCATGGGTATTTGGCAAGAATGGAAAGAACTTTATCAAGACAATGTTGAAGGTTGGCAAGAACCATGATGAAGTGAAGGTAGTCAATGATCAGATTGGAACACCAACATATACATTTGATTTAGCTAGATTGCTTGTAGATATGATTGAAACAGATAAATATGGTTACTATCATGCGACAAATGAAGGTGGCTATATTTCCTGGTATGATTTCACAAAAGAAATCTATAAAGTTGCTGGATATACAACAAAAGTCACTCCAGTAACAACTGAAGAATATGGTTTGAGTAAGGCTGCTAGACCATTTAACTCTAGACTGGATAAATCTAAGCTTGTAGAAAATGGCTTTACACCATTACCTACATGGCAGGATGCGTTAAGAAGATATATTGATGAATTAGATATGGAGAATCTTTAATATGGGACAGATCAGTGTTGAAAAGAATGTTGGTGGAATTGAAGGCTTGTGTGTCATTACACCAGCAGTACATGGAGATAACAGAGGTTACTTCATGGAAACATATAATGAAAATGATATGAAGGAAGCTGGATTTGATATCAATTTTGTACAGGATAACCAGTCTATGTCAGTGAAGGGCGTATTGAGAGGTTTGCATTTCCAGAAGCATTTTCCTCAGTGCAAACTTGTTAGAGCAGTGAGAGGTTCTGTATTTGATGTTGCGGTTGATCTTAGAAGTGATTCTAAAACATATGGGAAATGGTATGGCGTTGAATTGACAGCTGAAAACAAGAAACAGTTCTTGATTCCTGAAGGTTTTGCACATGGCTTCTTAGTGTTGAGTGATGAAGCTGAATTCTGTTATAAAGTGAATGATTTCTGGCATGCCAATGATGAAGGTGGCTTAGCTTGGAATGATCCTGAAATCGGTATTGAATGGCCTCATTTAGAAGGCACTTATCCAGGTAGTGCAGATGCAAGTGGATATCATTTAGATGATGGCACTGCTTTGAATCTTTCTGATAAGGATCAGAAATGGTTGGGATTAAAGGATACATTTAAGTTTTAAGGAAGATGTAGTAAAATAAGGACAGCTGAGAAGCTGTCTTTTTTAAACATAAGCTAACTATATAAAAGTCAACAGAAATTGATGAAAAAGTTTGAAAATGAAATTCTTTGAACAAGTTAGTTTCAGAAGGTATCTGTTCTTTGAAAATGTGAATATTCAGG
>NZ_JBQHWJ010000062.1:0-12241 GCF_052064035.1 Bulleidia sp. HCP3S3_C9
AGCCAAATATATTTTTAAATCTCATCCAATGACCCGCAGACAGATTACGAATGCTTTGAATGCTGCTTTTCCTATTTTTGCTTGTCAATGAATCAGATGGTCAATTATGTATTTATTAGTGTAATTAAGTATTATCTGCTTAGATTGTTTTCGAAAAAAAGAATGCAGGCAATGCAAGGAATTACACTGTCTAAGAATGAAATTGTCAATTTTTTGAATGAAGAAATTGATGGTGCAAAAGAAGTGAGAATATATGGATTATTGACAGAGTTTCAAGAATTGCTTGAGAAAAAAATAGTGAGATTGAATCAATTTGTTCGTCATTATAATGCAATGAATGCTACGAGATTGTTTGTTTCAATGTTTTATATTGAATGTATTGAAGAAGTTGTGCTGTTGATGGCTGGTGCATATCTTAGTTCAATTGGAGCCATTGTTTTTGCGAATATTATGATTGCGATTCAGTTATCTGATCAAATTAATCAAATGATTGTTGCGACTTCTATTTTGAAAATGTTTGTAGATGAATATGCGGTTTATGAAAAGAGAGTATTTGAAATTGTTGATTTAAAGCAGCAAATTGAAACAAGGAAAATTGATGAAGATTCTGTTTTGAGAATGGAACAAGTTTGCTTTTCTTATGATAAAAAAGAAGTTTTGCATGATATTTCTTTTGCAATTCAAAAAAATCAGAAAATTGGAATTGTTGGAGAAAGTGGCAGTGGAAAGTCAACGATTATGAAATTGCTTCTTGGATTGTACGAGCCTGCTTCTGGAACAGTGAAAAAAATGCAAAATCAAAGTATTTCATATATGCCGCAAGATAGTTCCATGTTCTTTACAAGTGTTAAAAATAATATTTTACTATCATTTCATGGATCTATGAAAAAAATAGAAGAATCCTCTTTAGATGCAGGTGCTAATGCTTTTATCGATAAAAAAGAAGATGGATATGATCATATGATTCAATCTGGAGAAGAAGGTTTTTCTGGTGGTGAATGTCAGCGAATATCTTTGGCAAGGATGTTTTATCAAGGTGCTGATGTTTTTGTCTTAGACGAACCGACATCTTCATTGGATGTTAAAACAGAAAAATCCATTCAAAATATCATTGATAAGATTTCTGATAAAACAATCATTGTAGTTACGCATAGATTATCTTTTGTGGAAAACTTTGACAGGATTTTCGTTGTGAATGATGGAAAAATTGTAGAAGAGGGTACACATCAACAACTGTTGGATCAACAAGGTGTGTATGAAAGCATGTATAGAAAACAAAATGGTTCTTGAGGAACCATTTTACTTATAGGTATTCAACAATTTCATGAATGTCTTTTCTCTGTGTATGACGAATGGATGGTTCATCATCTGCATATCCGATTGGCATTAACAAGACAGGTTTCATTGTATCTGGCAGCTGGAATGCCTGGGCTGTTTTTGTGTTAGGAAAACGATTGACCCAGCATGTTTCTAATCCTAGATCTGTTGCTTCTAACATGACATGTACTGCGACAATGCTGCAGTCTTCTACACCTGAGTGGATACCTTCTTCATCAGGATTTGTCCATTCTAAAGTTTCATCATATGCAAACATGAGTACACATGGTGCATTGAATGTACATGGTGTGAGGGTAGAAATCTTTTCAAGGGCTTCTTTACTTTGTAGTACATAGATTTTGACTGGCTGATTATTTTTGGCTGTTGGTGCGATTCTTCCGGCTTCTAAAACTTGATCAAGTTTTTCTTTTTCAATTGTCTGATCTTTATATTTTCTAGCGGAGTATCTTTTGTTTGCAAGTTCTAAAAATGTCATATATGTTATCTCCTTTGTTTTGTATATCATACATCTTTGTGTTTAAAATCCTTCTGTCTGATGAATGTGTATGATTTTTTGCCTGCATTTTCCACAATCGGAACAGCCATTGCAGATCAGTCTGGAAGCACATGTAGCGCAGTTTTCTCTAAAATGTGGCTTGTATAGATCTTGTTGAGGAATAGGATTGTTAAATGTATCGTATAGATTCCACTGGATTGATTTTCCTTGAAATGATAGATGAGACAGGTAAGCCTGCTTTGCCTGGAGTGGTTTACTTGGAATGTGATATGTTTTTCCGTCTTTGACAAATGTATTGCCTGTTTCTATGAAATTGAATGTGATGTTGTGTCTGAAGCAGGAATCATGTAGATCTTTGACCCATTCGTAGTGAAGTGGACGTGCACCGTCATAGTTTTCTCCGCCGCAGATGACAAGCTCAATTTGATTAGTATTTAAATACGATTCAATATCAATGTGGCCAATGAATGGTGCACACATGATACCTTTATGTTTTGCAGGAATAGATAAAAGAATCGGTATTCTTTCATCTGCTCTTCTTTGATTTTCACACGTGACATTAAGAATGACGTTATCATAGCCATCTTCCCAGTCTGAAGGTAAATGCTCTTTGATTCTTTCTGCGCGTTTTGTGAGAATATAGAACTTTACATCTTTTCGATACCGAATGATATCCCAAATGTTTTCTCTCCATGCATCTGCTTCTTCTAAAAAGAAATCAGATGTCATACATACGCGGATGAGTTCTCCTGCCTGTATTTTAAAAGAACCATCTCTTTTCTTCTGTAAAGGATAGTTGAAGTTATTTGTCTTGGTGATCAGTGTGCTATTAACATCTCTTTTAGAGTCTAAATAGTACATATAACAATGATCACAGCCTTCACTGTATTTTCTGCATCCATGCCATGGATTCCATATATCGTGCATGAAGTAAATCTAACATGAAATAGGAAATATGAAAAATGTTTTGCATATTGGTATACTAGAAATATGTCTATGATATCGTTTTTAATTAAACCGGCATCTTCATTGTGTAATTTGAGATGCAAATATTGTTTCTATGCGGATGTGAGTCAGAATAGAGAAATGGCTTCCATGGGAATCATGCAGGAAGAAGTTATGCATGCACTGATTGATAAAGCATTGCAGGTACCTGTAGATACCATACAGTTTAGCTTTCAGGGTGGAGAACCAACGTGTGCTGGAATTGTATTCTTTGAAAATTTTATTGCGTATGTGAACAAGAAGAATGTTATGAAAAAGAATATTCAGTATTCGATGCAGACCAATGGAACATTGCTGGATGAAAAATGGATTCAGTTATTGAAAGAAAATGATTTCTTGGTTGGTGTATCCATTGATGGTTTTGTGAAAAATCATGACTGCTTTCGTAAAGATGCGCAGGGAAAAGGAACACATAAAAAGATCTTGTATACGTTAAGATTGTTGAAAAATGCTGGAATTGCATACAATATTCTGACAGTTTTAACAAAGCAGCTGTCAAAAAAACCAGAGGAATTGTATCGTTTCTATACAGAACTTGGGTATCCGTATGTTCAAATCATCCCATGTTTACCATCACTAAAAGGAAATGAACCATCAGATGTATTTGCTTTAGAGCCTAAGGATTTTGCTTTGTTTTATCAAAGATTCTTTGATTTGTGGTATACAGATTTTATGCAGGGAAACTATATGTCTGTTTTATTGTTTGACAACCTGATGCAGATGTATTGTGGAAAGCTGCCACAACAGTGTGGAATGATGGGAAGATGTTCTATGCAGATGGTACTGGAAGCAAATGGGGATGTGTATCCTTGTGATTTCTTTGTGCTGGATGAATATCGTTGTGGAAATGTTTGTACAGATGCAATTGAAGATATGATACAAAGTGAAGTGGCAAAGAAATTTCTGCATGAAGAAAAGAGAATGTGTTCTCTATGTAAAACATGCAGGTTTGTACATATGTGTCATGGTAATTGTAAGAGAATGAATGTATGTTATTTTAATGATACGTATTGTGGATACAAGGCATTCTTGGAATCTATTGAAGAAAGAATGTTTGTGATTGCAAAAAGAATCAGAATAAGTGGATGAAGTTGACTAGGTTATCTGTCAGCTTCTTTTCTTTTGGATAGACAAGATAGTATGGACGAATGAGTTTATGAGAAGCAATGCTGACTTGTGTAATCGAGTGATTTTCAATTTCTTTGATACACATGTTTTTTGGGAGAATTGTAATTCCTAGACCACTTTCTACTGCGTGGATGATGGCGTGTGTACTTCTGCTTTGCCAAAGGGTATCTACGTGTATATGGTTCTTTTTGAAATATTCATCTAAGTATTGTCTGAGTGCAGAGCCTTGTTCACGATGCAGAAATGGCATGCCATTGAGAGAAGATAATGGAATCTCTTTTTGAGATGTAAATGGATGATCATTTGGTACAAGAAGGACAAGTTCATCCTGATAGAAAGGAATTGCTACAACTTCACTGGAAGAAATCATATTTTCAATAAAAGCGATATCAATTGCGTTGTGTAATAAGTCCTGATAAATGCTTTCTCCATTGCTGACACTGACTTCGATGCGAATGGATGGATATTGTTTTGAATATTGTTGAATGTATTTTGGGAGTAATGTGTTTGACATTGTGACGGTAGAACCAATACGAATCTTTTCATTATATGTAAGCATTGCCTGTTCAAGACTGTTGTAGCTGTTTAACACTCTTAGTGCATGTGTATACAGGATATCTGCAGATGGTGTTGCCAATAGCTTGTGGTGATATCTTTCAAATAAGACTGTATGATATTCTTCCTCCAGATCTTTGATACATCTAGATACAGATGGCTGGGAACAGTAGTATTGTTTTGCGGTTTCTGTGATGTTTTTTGTGGTATATACCGATATGAATAGTTCTAGTGAATGTATTGTTGCCATATTTGCTCCATAAATAAAATGATATGAAATCATAAATATAATAGCATTTTATTTATATTGATGTTAGGTATATACTAACGTCGCTTATATAGGGAGGGGTAAAGATGGAAAAGAAAATTTCGTATGGGAAATTGTTTATAGAAATGTTAAAGATATCCACATTCACATTTGGTGGTGGATTTGTCATTATTGGTATGATGCAGAAGAAATTCTGTGATGAATTGCATTGGGTTTCAGATGAAGAAGTTTTGGATATGACAGCAATTGCACAGTCTGCGCCAGGTGCTTTGGCAGTGAACAGTGCGATTATCTTTGGCTATCGTATGGGTGGCATTAAAGGTGTGCTGGTTTCTACACTTGCGACGATATTGCCTCCAATTGTGATTATTTCAATTATTTGTAATATTTATGATGCATTTTCAACAAATAAGATCATTCAGATTGCTTTACAGGTTATGAGAGCTGGTGTTGCGGCAGTCATTATGGATGTTGTGCTTGATTTAGGGGGAAAAGTATTTGAAACAAAAGACTGGATCAATATTTGTTTGATGATTGCGGCATTTGTTGCTTCCTGGATCTTTAAAGTAAGTTCAATTACGTTGATTCTATTGTTCTTGTGCTTAGGTGTTGCGAGATATTTTATTGAAAGAAAGAAGGTGCAGGCATGATTTATTTACAGTTATTTTTCGTGTATCTGCAGATTGGTGCATTTGCGTTTGGTGGTGGGTATGCAGCGATGCCTTTGATTCAGTCCCTTGTTGTTGAAGGAAAAGGATGGCTGAGTATGGCTGAATTTGCGGATCTGACAACGATTGCGGAAATGACACCAGGACCAATTGCGGTCAACTCTGCAACGTTCGTAGGACAGAAGATGGCTGGTTTGCCAGGTGCAATTGTTTGCACGCTTGGCTGTATTTTGCCGTCATTGATCATTGTTTTGATTCTAGCGTATTTATATACAAAGTTTTCTAATTTAGATATTGTGAAGAAAGTATTAGGGCAGATGCGACCTGCTGTTGTGGCAATGATTGCTTCTGCGGGTATGGGAATCTTATTGATGGGATTATTTGGAACATCTGTGTTTGCGAAAATTCAATTTGGTTCTTTACGTTTGATTGAACTTTGTGTGTTTATTGCCTGCTTTATTTTATTGAGATGTAAAAAAGCGGGACCAATTCAAATTATTTTCTTGAGTGCAGCTGCTGGTACAATTCTATATTGTGTATTATAAGAAAGCACCTCTTTCTGATAAATATATCTGAAAGAGGTGTTTTTGTTATATAAATTAATTATCGATGATTTTCTCGAGATAGCGTAGCTAAAGAACCTAATATCATTTCAATAAAAACAATAAAGATTGCCTGGTTATCTAAGAAGGAATAGTCCATTTCTTTTGAAATGGATGGCAGACAGATGTATTGATCACAATGCTTTTTGAACTTCAGGTTTGGTGTCATTGTGATGCAGATGACTGGAATGCCTGCAGATTACGAAAAAGTTCGCTATAAGTTCTTTATGGAAGCTGGCTGGGGACCAGATCTTAGAGTATTCCCTGAATTTACAGAAAGAGTCTGGAAGGAAATGATCAAGACTCCCGGAAAGATTTTAACTGTGACTCCTTGCTTTAGTACATTTGGTCAGTCTATTGATAACCAGACTGATAATGAATTGGATTTTACTTTAACAACACATTCTACTACAGCAACAGGTAAGTGGATGGGCCCTAGCAGTGTTACAACAGAAGGTTTCCAGATTGAAATTGAAGATACTTTTGGAACAAAAGCGGGAATCCTCGGCCATTCAATGACCGAGATGAAAGCGTAATTTGTTAATAAGCCTTTGACTATATGTACTTATATTATTGTCTATAAATATATCTTTTTATGTTATATATGCTATACTGTATGTATGAAGAAAAGCAATCTCATACATGCACGAACTTGTGTTTACAATGTAAATTATCATATCGTCTGGTCTGTCAAATACAGACGTAAGGTTTTGAATGTTGAAGTAGAAGCCTACATGCGTGATTTGATTCAACAGATCGCACATGACAAAGGATTTACGGTTGCGGAGTTTAAAGCTGGTGAATGTGACCATGTTCATCTGTTTGTGTCCGCACCGCCAAAGATTTCTATTTCACTGATTGTCCAGTACTTAAAGGGAATCACTGGCAGAAAGCTTTATGAACAGTTTCCTGATTTAAAGCAAAAACTCTGGAAAGGTGAACTGTGGAATCACTCGTACTATGTAGAGACCATTGGAGATATTTCAGAAGAAACCATCCGTAAATACATTGAACATCAAAGCAAGCAATACTAGAAAGGAGTCGTCATGCCGAAAGCACGTAAGAAAAATTGTTCTGAGTTTGTATCTTCACCTGTCAAAAGCGTGTTTCTGTTTGGAAAACCAAACAAGGGAAAACTCGACGTGCTTTGGCAGATGGAACACAAATATGTTGAACTGATCAACTTCAATATCGAGGCTTTGATGGCTGTTCCAGATATTCATGTGCAGCTTGTCAAGAACGATAAGAAAGATTCTTATGTTCGCCAGCTTCAGAAACAGCTTCGTCCAAAAGACATCAACTCTGCATTCTGCCAGAATGCCTTTGATACTGCTTTTACAAAGCTGTCAAACAGGCTGGATGCAATCCGTCTGGAAATGTTCAAGACAAATGATTCCATCTTCTGCCAGTCTAAGGTGCTGTTCGGCTTATGCCTTGATGGAGCAAATAAGGATGAAATGATTGCCGGCTTAAATGAAGTTATCAAGGCTGCACGTGTCAAGAAAGATATCACTTTCTATCTGGATTGCACTGCACAGCTGCAGGCTATGTCTGATGACGAGTTTGATGCACAAATGATGGAATTTCATGAGTTGTACGATATGGTTTCCATTCAATTTAAAACACCGCATGTAAAGAGCGAAGCGATTCCTTTTGACGGCAGACTGATGAGAATTGAGCCGTCTACAGATACAGTAATGCCGTATGTCATTACATTAACAAATCCTTTTGTAAAAGGTAATCGTATTTCAATTCCAATCAATACAAGCAGGCATTCACTGCATAAGATTCAAGCTAACAGGATGGCTGCTGCAGTAACAGTCAAGCCGGAAGGTACAAGAGTTCGTATTGGATGGTCTTATGCAAAATCACTTAAGAAACCGGAAACAACTGTTAACATGGGAGTAGATACAGGAATCAAGGATTCTTTCTTTCTGTCTGATGGACGTTCCATTGGATCTATGAAAAATGTCATTGATTACTATCATCATGATGTTGAACCAGCATTTGCACAGTTGAGCAGCCTGCGCAACAAGAAAAGAAGTATCAGCTATTATGTGCGTCACCATAAGAACCTTCCTTTGGATGTGAGACGTTCTCTCATTCAGAAGATGGACAGACTGGAATACATGATACGCACAGCAGATGCACCGTATCGCAAGAAGCGTGCCTACTACAATATGCTGAATCATGAGATCAAACAGGATGTAAAGACATATATGTCATGTATCACACATGATACTTTAACTGTGCTCGAATTGCTGGATATCAAGGAATTTAACAAGTCTCGCAAGTTGAATGGAGACTTGTCTACATTTGCACGTGGCAAGCTGCAGCAGAAGCTCATGTCTGAACTTAACTGGTATGGATATGACTATGTAGAAGTACCGCCAGATTTTACAAGCCAGACATGTCCGATCTGCAGCTATCGTAATGCAGAAAACCGCAGCACAGTAAACAGTAAGATCTTCAAATGTGGATGCTGCGGCTATGAAGATGATGCTGACCACGTTGGTGCAGTAAACATCAGAAACCGTGCAGCAGATAGGGAACTTCTTAAACTCTGCAAGGATGCAAAAAGTCATAAAGAAATGCAATCCAGGCTGATCAGGCTTCTGGATGACAGACATCTTGACTGGCAGATGAAACAATTGAAAACATCGATTCTGCAGGAAACAGGAAACGCTGTTTCCGTCCTGTAGAACATATGAACTACCGCTTTCTGTGCATGGCATGTCCATGTATGGGATGTAATAAGAAGATATATGCTGATTCATAGCCCTTCGGACTATAAGATTGGGTATATTTTCAAATTATCGGCTTGTGGTCAAGCATTTAGATGCTCGGCCATTCAATGACCGAGTAGTTCACATTCTTATGTTGATATTGAGATGGAAGGCAAGAAAGTTCATCTGACTGTCAATGAATTAGTACAGGGTACACATGTTTACTCTATGGATGAAGAAGTTCAGCAGTTATTGAAGGAAAGATATGGATTTACTGAATATTACAGAAGTGATCCTTTCTGGCATAATGCTTATAAATTTAGAGTGCATAAAGCTTCTTTAGATAGCTGGTATACACAGGATATTCAGATGGATATGGATCTTGTGGATGGTGATGAGATTCGTTGTAGAATATTGGAAAAGAATGGTTCATGTGCATGGACAAGTCCAATCTTTATTGAAGAATAATTTATACAAGAGTACATCGATGTGATGTGCTCTTTTTTTGAAGTCGTTTGAATAATATGATTTATTTTGGAAAAGTCGTTTGAAAAAGTTGAAGTTTGCATAGAAAAGTCACTTAAAAAAGTCACGTTTTATACGAAAAAGTCCTTTGAAAAATATGAAATTCAAAGTAGAATGTAGCTAGAAGTTGGTACATATATGTTGAAAAGAAAAATAGAAGAAAAATTGTTGCAATGGAAAAATACGAGCGAAAGAAAACCATTAATTATAAAAGGATGCAGACAATGTGGAAAAACATATTCTGTAATGAAATTTGCGAAAGATAATTATGAACATGTTGTGTATTTGAACTTTTTTGAAAATCCGGATTATAATTCGATTTTTTCTGGATCATTAGATGTGGAAAATATAACGATGATGATTTCTGCGTTGCTTGGTCAAAAGGCTGTGTTTGAAGCTGGGAAAACAATATTGATTTTGGATGAAATCCAAGAATGTGCACAAGCACGAACTGCATTGAAATTCTTTAGAATCGATGGACGTTATGATGTCATTGGAACAGGGTCTTTGCTTGGTGTGAGAGGCTATGGTGAACAACCTAAGTCGATTCCTGTTGGTTCAGAAACAACGTTACATATGAATCCTTTGGATTTTGAAGAGTTTCTATGGGCAAATGGAATATCTGAAGCAATCATATCAATTTTAAGGAAGTCATTGGAAGATGAAACTGTGATTCCTGAAGCGTTGCATCAAAGATTAAAGGAATTATTGTTGCAATATACAGTTGTTGGTGGAATGCCTGAAGTTGTGAGTGCGTTTGTGGCTAGGAAGCAAATGAATGAGGTACTTCAATTGCAAAGAGATATTGTTAGATCGTATGAAGATGATATGGTGAAATATGCGCAGGGAAGAGATAAATCTAAAATTCAAGAATGTTTTCAATCGATTCCTAGACAATTGGCAAAAGAAAATAAGAAATTTCAATATTCTTTGATTCAAAAAAAAGCAACCGCAAAATCATTTATTGGCAGTTTGCAATGGATTGAAGATGCTGGGATTATTACAAGATGTCATAATCTTTCTTTGACAGAACTTCCATTAGATGGAAATGCAATTGAAGAAATATTCAAAGTATATATGTGTGATACTGGTTTGTTTGTAAGTATGTTAGAAGATGGTACGCAATTTGATATTCTGCAAGGAAATCTTTATGGGTATAAAGGTGCAATATTTGAAAATCTTGTCGCGGATATATTTTATAAAATGGGTAGAAAACTATACTACTATCGTAAAGATTCCGGACTAGAAGCTGACTTTGTAATTCGCTATAAAGGGGAATGTACACTTGTTGAAGTGAAGGTTACAACAGGAAATACAAAGAACATAAAAACAATATTGAAACATCCTGAGAAATATCATGTGAATCAGGTAATCAAGCTAGGTGATTACAATGTTGGAAGAAGTGAGCAAATATTAACGCTTCCAGTATATATGGCATTTTTACTGACGAGTGTGTAAATTTCATCTTTGACAGTTCAAAAAGGAAAAACAGTCCGAAAATGGCTTATTTATGCCAAATTCTGACTGCTTTTGTTTTGCGCCGATATTACGTAATTTATTGTCTCTGCTTTGTAAGTTTGGTGATATTTCTGATGTTGCTCTTTGTCATGATCTGATAGTCTGTATTGAATCCAAATATTTCATGAAGCTCACCAGTAAGGTCAGTTCTTGTATAGGAAGGCTGATATCCCGTTCCTGGGATGATATGTAATTCCATTTTTCTTAGTGCTGTTATGATCTTTTCTGCTGTGTATTTTTCTTTCAGCTTTTTCAAGTATCCGATAGATCATCAGTGACAGATAGCAGATTAGAAAATGTGCCTATATTCTGTCTTCTCTGGAAAGATATACAGGTCTTGCCTGAAATTCTGTTTTCATGATTCTGAAAGATTCTTCAATCTCCCATCTCTGTTCACTTTGGCTTTTATGTATTCTCTGAAATCATCGGCCTCTTCGATCTCGAAGAAGAAGTTTGTGCATTAAAAAGTCTAAATAAAAGAATCTATACTATCAATACTAATTGAGTCGAGCTTAAAATTACACAAAAGCAATAAAGGAAAATGGAGAGTGGAGAGCATTAATCAAAAACGCTTAAAAATATTCCAAACATTCTCTTTAAACGTTGTACAAGAGTTTGCGGATTTATCGAAAGTTTAGCCCCTATACCTTAAATCTAAGGTTGACTATATATATATATAATGAGAATGTTCTAAAAAATATGCTTTTGTAACCGAAAAATAAAAGTGTAAAATAGCAAAAAAATAGATTTCAAAAACAAAAAAGTACAAAAACATATTAGAAAAAACGCATAGTATATGCAAATAGGGAGAAACAGAAATGAAGAAGAACGTAAAGAACAAAATTCTTGCTTTCTCAATGGCATCAGCAATGATTGTTCCAAATGTTGCTGTTGTATTTGCGGAAGCACCAAAAGCTGGTTTAGTCTCAGTAGCTAAAGAAGTAAGCGTTGAAGGAAAAAATTATCTTAGAGTAAATGTTGCTGATAAAGATGGCAAGGCATTGGAAGTAGTGAATGTTCCACTAGAATTAACAACGGATAAAAATTTCGATGCTATTGATTATGATATAACACCTATTTTGAAAGAAAATGGCTGGAAATTAGACAGCAAAATGTATAGTTCCAATACCATTAAAGTGAATGTATCAAAAGACGGAAATGCATCTACTGAAATTTGGGTTATAAAGGATACAAGAAATGTATATGTTCATTATGTATCCGAATCAGGAGAAATGATTGAAGACAATATTGAAGAACTGACAATTCCAGCAGATCAAACTGTAGTAAAAGCTGCTGATTTGAAAAAATTCCAGCAGGATATGAAGTTTGTGAAAAGGGAGATATTAACTTCTGTGGTGTAGAAGATGTAAATGTCAAAGTTCGTAAGGTTGCCGCACAGACAAGAAACGTGC
>NZ_JBQHWJ010000063.1:0-11858 GCF_052064035.1 Bulleidia sp. HCP3S3_C9
TTTTACCTCGCAGTTAAAGTGTATATCCAGCAATATGATTTTATTGTACTAAAAAGCGGACACTAAAGAGATTTCTGAACTTTTTTGAATCAGGTGGTCAGTTATGAAAAATTATATATTCCAAAAAAAAATTTTCGAACGTTTTCATTTTCTTCTATCTTTCAGCAGCCAAAATAAAAGGCCTAGGAAATCCAGGCCTTCCATGAAATGATTTGATGCAAAACATAAACTGTTCAAATATAACAATTTTCACAGTTGTGAACAGTCACATATATCATATCAATATCTCAATTACGCTTTATTCTTTTCAGCCTGTTCTTCAGCATAAGCCTGATTATCAAGCAGCTTGAAGAAAGGATAAAAGATAACACATTGCACAATGATTGCGACAACAATAGCGATCAAGAAACAAATGCCACCTCTTAAGAAAGCTGCAATAAGAGATGGAATTACCCACGCTACAGATACAGCAGGTTTGAAGTTCATACTGTTAATGAATCCAGTTCTTACACTGATCCATGCAACAAGAGCACCTGATAAAGGAGCAAGAATTGTTGGAATCAACATAATAGGGTTATACATAATTGGTACACCAAATACAAGTGGTTCATTAATATTGAAAAAAAGCAACTCATATGAGTTACTTATGATTTCTTGGGCCAGTCTAAGATTTGATCCCCTTTGACTAAAAATGCTCTTTTTGCTTCCAATGCAAGTGGTGTGTCTGATAAGGAATCTGAATAGAATTCATCAATTTCTGCATTTGGAAACATCTGATAGAATCTTTTTACCTTTTCTTCACCATGGCAGTTTAAGCCTGTATGCTTACCTGTCTTTGGATCCACAACGGTTGCCATCACATGTTTGATGCCAAGTTTCCTGCAGAATCGTTTGATTGTAAATTCAGGCGAAGCAGAAATCACAACATCATCTTCTTTCTGCTGTTTCAGATAGAATTCTTTCACATGATCCATATGAGAATCCACAAATGCATCTGTTGTACCATCCATATCTTTTACAAATACAAACATATGATATAGATTTTCTTTAAATGTCAGCTTATCTACAACATGCAATCCATAGCCAATCGCATACACAAGTGTTCTTGGTATGGATAATAATGTCTTTGGTCGATTTCGAAACAGCCAAAGAACAAAGTTCGCTGTAGAATCCTGTCGATAAATTGTATTGTCCCAATCGTAAACATTCATGGTAAAATCACACTCCCATTCTTTGGATCTCTTGTCAAAAGATCCGTATATAACCCTGCTGGATGATCAATAAAGGATGAAACATGGCCCAGCACACATGTTATCACTAATGTTAATTCAAGGATCCACTGACCAATCACAGTCCATTCAAACTGTTTATAGATCCAGTAGAAAATCATAATATCTGTAAATGGATTAAAGATAATTTCAAATGCATGTGCGTACATTGCAAGTCCTGTAATACGAGACAGCATTCCCATACATAACGGATTGACAAAGAAGACAACCATTCCTAGAAAAATCATACGCATCATCTTTTCTTCTGGTTTACTGGCACGTGACAAGAATACAAATACACCTGCCCATCTGAAAATATTCAATGCATTGTCCAAAATGCTGCCACTCATAAATAGACATGTAGAAATAGCACTGTTAGAAAAGAAATGAATATATTCAGAATATGGCACTGCATACTGTACTGTAAAGTATCTCAAGAAAAATGTTCCAATCAAGAACACCAGTGGAATCGTCACATAGAAAATCTTAACAGAATGATCAATCAATACATCTTCTACGCGAATCATTTTAATATATACAGAACGTTTCAGTCTTGCACAATAGAACAAAATCAGCACGACACTCAAGATAACTGCAGAAACCAGCGAATACTTTGTCAGCCAGGCAATGCAGTAAATAAATACAGGAATCAAGAACGTTGTAATATCAAACAAAGAACGAATCTTTTTTGTATTAAACAAATACACAGCACATAAATATACAAGTTCAAAGCCAATCATCAAGAATCCATTATGCGAAAACATTCCCGCAAACACAACGAATGGAAAAATATATTTTACATTTTCTACTCCACTCTTGATCCATTGATAAAGTGTACACAAAGCTAAAGCTATGAAGAAGATTCTCCAGTTTCCACCATGATATGCACCGGCAATCTCCCAGGAATAAAACTGTGAATAAAAGATAGAAGAAACAATCAATGTAAAGCGGAACCATGGATTTCCAATTTCAAAGCTGTCAATCATGTTCAAACACAGCATTGCAGACATCATCGTCGCAAATAACGCTAATGTTAGTGCACCCTTTTCAAAGTTTCCCTCAAACAGCCAAATCGCAAAACTCCCAAACATTTCATAGCCTTGCAGACGATTATTTTCAAGCATGATGGATTGTGAATTCATATTATTTGCCATCAGCAGCAATTCTCTATCATTCCCAACTGCCAGATTTGTTTTACAAATATAGAACAAACCAAACATCATACTTCCAGCCAGCAATACATAAATAATCCGCCCACGAACAATTGAAGAAGCAATTCCTTTCAGATTCGAAAGTACGCAGACAATCGCAAAAATCAAAACAAGAAATGTACTTCCTTTGATCCATCCAAATGGTCCTCCTAGACAAAGTCTAGGCAAATACAAGATCTCCAATAGAGAAAATAAGATTGCTGCACCAATAGGTGAAGCAAATCCACTTCTTTTAATATGGAATATTTTTAAAAAACTATGTCCCGCACCTTCTGCAAGCAGCACAAAGATACAAGCAATTACAAATGGCATCATTTTAACAACCTCACCGTACTATTATACTTCATATTTGTGCGTTGCCAAAATATCATACAGTTTCTTAACATGTTCTTAATGATTATTAAGGATTTGCCGCACAATCTTTTTCTTTGCTTTTTCGAAATATCTTCTTGCAACATTTTAGAAAGAAGATATACTAATTGCATAAACGGTGAAGAGAAGTAGTACTGAAAGGATGCTTGCACAGAGAGATATCGTCTGGTGAAAGATATTGAAGCGAGTTTCAGGAACGTGTCTTGGAGTTATTCAGTCGAAGATTGCTGAGGCTGAATCGTAAACTTGCGTTAAGAGTTAGAGGTGTCATCTGTAAAGGTACAGATGGAAATTTGGTGGTACCGCGTTTATATAACGTCCAATTTTTTTGATTGGACGTTTTTTTGATGAAAAGAAAACGACGACGAATTCACTGATTGAATTTACGAATGCATAAATAGAAAGAAGAGGAAAAAAACATGAAAAAATTAATGACAACAGTTTTAGCAACAACATTACTAACACTTACTGGATGTTCTTCATCCACATCTGCAAATAGTTCCACAACTGCAGATAATGGTAACGCAACAGTCATCACTGTTGGTATCTCCCCTGACTATGCTCCATATGAATCAGAAAATACAAATGGAGATATCATTGGATTTGATCCAGACATGTGTGCTTTGTTTGAACAGTACCTAACAGACCAGGAAGGCACACCTTACAAAATTGAATTAAAAAAGATGGACTTTGATAACATCGTTACACAGCTGCAAGGTGATCAGATTGACTTAGGTATCTCAGGCTTCACATATGCTGAAGATAGAAAAGTAGAATGGTCTGAACCTTATCTTGGTTCTTCTCAGGTAGCAGTATTGCCAAAAGGATCTTCTATTGCATCTTTAGATGATTTAAAAGGAAAGAAGATTGCCGTACAGACAGGTTCTACTGGTGAAGAAGCAGCAAAAGAAATTGAAGGTGCTGATGTTACTGGATTAAAGAATGCACAGGATATTATGAATGCACTAAGTGCAAATCAGTACGACGCTGCAGTTGTTGATCTGGGCGTTGCGAAAAACTATGTTTCTAACGGAACATTCACAATGCTTGATGACAGCCTTGTAGATGAACAGAACTATGTCATCGCAAAACTCGGAAATACAGAAATTATTGATAAGATCAATAAATGCATCGAAACACTTTTAGCAAGTGATGAATATCAGACACTCTGTGATAAGTATGGTCTAACACCACTTGAAACAAAATAAGGAGTGAGGGAAAGTATAAATATGTTTGTCGCATTTCAAGAAGTCTTTACTTTAGCCAATATTCTGTATCTAGCCAAAGGAGCGTTGTTGTCGATAGGCATCGCAGCACTTTCCCTTTTATTTGGCTTGATCCTTGGAACACTTGGCGCTACAGGAAAAAGAAGTAAACATGCATTGCCAAGAGATATTGCCAATGTATATGTCACGATTATTCGTGGTACACCATTGTTATTACAGATTTTGATCATCTTCTCTGTCATTCCTTCTATGTATACAGCGATTACAGGAAAGATTCTAAGAATTGATCCATTACTTATTGGCGTACTTGCCATGAGTATTAACTCAGGTGCCTACCAGACAGAATTGATTCGTTCAGGTGTCAACGCTGTAGACAAAGGTCAGTGGGAAGCCTGCGAAACACTTGGATTATCCAACTGGAAAACATTAAAGCTTGTCATTCTTCCACAGGCGTTCAAGCGTATCGTACCACCACTCATTTCTGAATTTATTACACTGATTAAAGATAGTTCATTGATCAGCTGTATTGGTGCAGTAGAACTGTTAAAGGGGGCACAGATCATCGGTGCACAATATTTCGATGTCATGTCGCCTTACATGTTAGCCGCAATTTTCTATCTTGTGATGACATGTGTTGTATCTATGATTGGAATGAAAGTTGAAAAGAGGTTATCTGTCAGTGATTAAAGTTGAAAATGTATGTAAGAATTTTAATAAGACACATGCTTTACATAACGTGTCATTAGAGGTAAACCAGGGAGATATCATCTCACTGATCGGACCTAGCGGTTCAGGAAAAAGTACACTGTTAAGATGCATCCATGGTCTAGAAACAATTGATTCTGGAAAAATCTATCTCGATGGAGAACTCATGGATCGTAATAACGAAAAGAAGTTTAGAGAACAAAGAAATAAAATGGGATTTGTTTTCCAGCACTTTAACTTATTTCCAAATATGACAGTTCTTGAAAACTGCAAGCTTGCACAAGTAGAAGTACTTCATAAATCTGATGCAGAAGCAGAAACAGTTGCATTAGAATATCTTGATAAAGTTGGCTTGAAAGAAAAAAGAGACAGCTACCCTAACAACCTCTCTGGCGGTCAGAAGCAGAGAGTCGCAATTGCTAGAGCACTATGCAT
Source organism: Bulleidia sp. HCP3S3_C9 (assembly GCF_052064035.1). NCBI lineage: Bacteria > Bacillati > Bacillota > Erysipelotrichia > Erysipelotrichales > Erysipelotrichaceae > Bulleidia > Bulleidia sp. HCP3S3_C9. The sequence goes on from NZ_JBQHWJ010000063.1 coordinate 5,218, forward strand.
GTCTCCAGATATCATGCTGTTTGATGAACCGACAAGTGCATTAGATCCAGAAATGATCAAAGAAGTACTGGATGTAATGAAAGATCTTGGAAAACAAGGCATGACAATGGTCGTTGTCACACACGAAATGGGCTTTGCGAGAAAAGTAGGAACAAGAGTTGTATTTTTGGATCAGGGTGAAATTATTGAAGAAAATACTGCTGAAGAATTCTTCTCTAATCCACAGTCTGATCGTGCAAAAGATTTCTTATCTAAAGTATTCTATGACTGAAGAAACTTGTATATGCAGGTTTCTTTTTTGCATATAAAAAGCTGTGTTGACTTATTACAAGTTAGCACAGCTTATTTTTTAGCTTAAATGATGATTTCCACTGCATCCTTGATGATCACAAGAACAATCATGTTCTTCACACGCGTGATCATGATGAGAACACTGTGCATTTGGATCATATTCCAATGAACCATTTAAATACTGTTCAACAGCTGCATCAGCATCTCCACTGACACCACCAAACAACGTAATATTCATTGAACGCAATGCATTCTGTGCACCCATACCAATACCGCCACAGATGAGAACATTCACACCTTCAATCATAAGAAACATCGCCAATGCACCATGTCCCTGTCCGTTTGTATCTACAATTCTTGAAGATACTACTTTGTTATCTTGAATATCATAAACTTTAAACTGTTGTGTATGACCAAAGTGCTGGAAGATCTGACCATCTTCATATGTTACCGCAATTTTCATTTCATTCTTCTCCTATACCCAGACAGTATTGTAACACAAAAGGAAGCCTGTTTTAGACTTCCCATGTTTTTTAATATTGAGGCATTGCAGGGGCAGCTGCTTCCTTGGCAGGAATATCTGCAACTGCAGCTTCTGTTGTAATGAATAAGCCAGAAATACTTGCGGCATTCAATAAAGCAGAACGTGTTACCTTTGTAGGATCAATAATACCCTTGGCAAACATATCGACCCATTCACCATTCTTAGCATTGAAGCCAATGTTTTCTTCCTGCATTAACTGTTTTTCTAGAATTTCATTTCCATCATAGCCAGCATTTTCAGCAATCTGCATGATAGGATACTTCAAAGCATCTAGAACAACATTAATACCTCTTTGTACATCAATTGTTTCATCCTTTAATGTATCCTTGACAGCCTTTAAAGCAGTAATCAATGCAAGACCACCACCAGTCACAACACCTTCACTGACTGCAGCCTTAGTAGCATTCAAAGCATCTTCAATTCTTAGCTTCTTGTCTTTCAGTTCTGTTTCAGTTGTAGCACCAACCTTGATCAAAGCGACACCATTTGTAAGCTTGCCAAGTCTTTCCTGAAGCTTCTTCTTATCGTAATCACTCTTTGTGTTTTCGATTTCTTTCTTGATTCCTTCAACTCTTTCAGCAACAACACCAGCATCACCATTGCCATCAATGATTGTTGTCTTATCCTTGCCAACGATAACCTTCTTAGCAGAACCAAGATCTTCAACCTTCATATCCTGTAAGTTCATGTTGAGATCCTTTGCATAGAAGTTTGCACCTGTCATAGCAGCAATATCAGCTAACTGGTTCTTAGCATTGTCACCAAATCCAGGAGCCTTTGTCGCAACAACATTGAATGTTCCACGCAGCTTGTTGATGATCAAAGTAGACATCACTTCATTATCAAAGTCATCCGCAATAATCATCAAAGCCTTGTTAGACTTTACAACTTCTTCAAGAACTGGAAGAATTTCCTGAATTGTATTGACCTTCTGATCTGTTACCATGATCAATGGATTTTCAAGTGTGACTTCATTCTTATCATGGTCTGTTACCATATAAGGAGAAACATAACCCTTGTCATACTGCATACCTTCTGTCATTTCTAATGAAGTTTCAAAAGATCTGGATTCATCAACATTGATAACACCGTCATTGCCAACCTTTTCCATAGCTTCAGCAATGATAGAACCAATTTCTTCACTGCCGCTGGAAATTGTAGCAATATTCTTTACATCATCATTTGTTGTAACCTGATGACTTTCTTCAAGAAGCTTTTCAGCAACCGCATGTGCTGCCTTTTCAATACCTTCTCTCATCAATACTGGGTTTGCACCCTTATCTACTGCCTTCAGACCACTTGTAATCATAGCCTGTGTCAGGATTGTAGCTGTTGTTGTACCATCACCAGCAAGTTCATTTGTATTATTTGCGGCTTCATATACAAGCTTTGCACCCATATTTTCAAACTTGTCTTCAAGTTCAATTTCCTTAGCAATTGTTACGCCATCATTTGTGATAACTGGAGAACCATAGCTCTTTTCAAGAACAACGTTTCTTCCTTTTGGACCTAATGTAACCTTTACCGCATCAGCGAGCTTATTGACACCATCGAGCATTCCATCTCTAGCGTCTTTTGCATATCTAATTTCCTTAGCCATAAATCATTACCTTCTTTCTTATTCAACAACTGCGAGAATATCTTCAGCCTTGATAATGAGATATTCCTTGCCAGCATCTTTTACTTCTGTTCCAGAATACTTTTTGTAGATAACATGCTGAGAAACCTGTAAATTAATTGGTGTAATTTCACCCTTGTCATTTGTTTTACCTGGACCAACAGCGACTACAATACCGTGACTTGGTTCATCTTTTGCTTCTTTTGTTGTAAGAATGATTCCACTTTGTGTTTTTTCTTCTTCTTTTACTTTTTCTAATACTACGTAATCATGTAATGGTTTTAACATACAATTACCTCCATTTTTTCTTAGCACTCACTCATTAGGATTGCTAACAATAGTTATTATAGTCACAAATAGCACTGAGTCAAGATGAGTGCTAAAATAATTTTAATAATTTCAAACATTTTACAAATCCTCATTCATACCATATCCGTGCTAGAATAAATACATGAAAAATTTAAGTTTAGAATATTTCAATGATGCAGCATTATTACCAGTTGCATTATTATGTTTTCTTTTCAGCACTGTTATCTGGATTTGTTTTTACTTCATCAAAGAAAACAAAACACAAAAAGAAACAAACAAAGAAGTTCCCGTCCTATCGTTTGTTCATTCAACAAAAACATATCCATCTTACAGAAAAAAAGATATTCGTAATACTATATGGATTACAGGAATTTACGCAATCATTTCTTTCTACCAGCTTGGCTCTCTGACATTTCCAATAACAACATGGCAACCATCCAAAACAGGACAGGATATTGTCTTCGAGCTAAAAACAGATACAAACTTTGATGCAATCTATACAATCTATGGTGAAGGAGATAACAACTCCAATCCAGATACATATCAATTAGGCACAGAAGGCATACAAATCTATGGATCCAATGATCATCATTCATGGGATCTTATCACAACATTGAAAAAAGGATCTATTTATCAGTATCAGATCATTGAAGGAAACTGGAAATATAAATATGTATGGCTGAAAAGTACAAACAAAAATAACTCTTTAACAGAAATTGGTCTAAGAAGTACTTCACATACATCCTTTGTTCCATTGAGCATTGAAATGGATGGGCAAAAAGACAGCCAATATCCTGCTACTTTATTAATTGATGAACAGGATAAGCTTGTATTACATCCAACATATTATGATCAGTCTTACTTTGATGAAATCTATCATCCAAGAAATGCATGGGAAATTGCCAATGGACAAGACATGTACGCTACTGTTCATCCACTGTTTGGCACAAATACGATGGCATTATTTATTAAACTGTTTGGAATGTCTCCATTTGTATGGAGACTTCCTGGTGCTTTGTTTGGGGTATTTATGATTCCACTCATGTATGGCATTGCTAGAAGATTATTTCATAAAACATCCATTGCAACAATTGCATCGATTCTATTAGCGTTTGATTTCATGCATTTAACAACTTCAAGAATTGGAACACTGGAACCATTCAGCATCTTCTGGATTATGGTGATGTTCTATTACATGATTCGTTACATTCAGATGAGCTGGTATGATACAACATTCTTCAAACAGTTGAAATACTTAGCACTCTGTGGAATCACAATGGGAATTGCGATCGCCACAAAATGGACTGCATGCTATTCTGCAGTTGGCTTAGCCATTCTATTATTCTCATATTTCTTCATTCAATATTCAGATTATCAGAAAGCAAAAAAACATTTAAAGAATGCACATCTTGTACCAAGTGAAGAAACATTCGCTGCACATATTACAGAAGTGTTTCCAAAACGCTTTGCAATCACAATTGGATTATGTTTTATTTTCTTTATCTTTATTCCAATCATCATTTACGCAATTTCATATATTCCTGATCGTGTATGGAAAAACGATGGATGGTCTTTCATGAATGTATGGAAACAGTGTGAATACATGTTTCAATATCATTCTTCATTAAATGCAACACATCCATATTCCAGTACATGGAAGCAATGGCTTTTAGATCTTAGACCAATCTGGTACTACAACGGATATGATGCCAATAACAGTCAGCATACGATTTCCTGCTTCTCTAATCCACTGATGACGTGGCTGTCACTAGGAGCAATCGTATTTACAGTATTGGATGGAATTCGTACAAAAAAACTATCCTCATTTGTCATTGCCATTGGATATATCACAGCATTAGCCCCTTGGATGATCATTACACGCTGTGTATTTGCATACCACTTCTACCCAACGTCAATCTTTGCGATATTATCGATTGCTTATTTATTTTCATACTTATGGGAATATGGCATTGTGGGAAAAAGTGTCGTTTGTTTCTATATTGTTATGTATATTTTATTGTTTGTTGTGTTCTTGCCGGCAACTGCTGGTTTTGCCACAACAAATACATATATTAAATCACTAGAATGGTTCAGCACATGGTACTTTGGTTAAAGAAGAAATGGAAAGATATTGTATTTGCATGTTTAATTACATGCCTTTTCCTTCTGCCATACATCACAAAAGATTTTCTAGGCATTGAACACGATACATTCTTTCATGTATCTAGAATTGAACAATTATCAAAAGCAATACAGCATGGTCAATTCTTTCCTGCTCTCTATCCCTATGAAAATCATCACTATGGATATGCTTCCCCTCTTTTCTATTCGGATGTATTCCTTATCATTCCTGCACTACTGCATCTTTATGGTGCATCATTAGCATTTTCTTATCAATTGACTGTTGGTATTGCCTCTTTTCTTTCTGCATATGCAATGATTCAATTAGCAATGCACATCACAAACAATCGAGGCATCAGCTATATCGCTTCCTGTGCATATTTATTCTCTAATTACCGAATTACAGATGTTTATGTCAGAGGTGCACTTGGAGAAATCTTTGCCTTTGCTTTTCTTCCCTATATGTTATTAGGCATCTATCAGATTATTTATAAAAATGGTTCGTGGATCACATTGACCATTTCATTAACTTTCTTAGCGTTATCACATAACCTGACATTTCTAATGGCAAGTATTCTATGTGCAATTCTATGTATCATTTCTATACCACGATTAAACAAAGAGAAATACATACATATCTTTCTCTCTGTATTCTTTGCCTTTCTATTATCATTCTTTTTTACAATTCCAATGATTGAACAGCTACGTTCTCAAAAATTCATTGTGGACTATTACGGAAGCAATTCTAACCTTGTCGCAAATGCAATGGATACATGGCAATATTTTGTGAACAAGACAATCTTCGGCTATAGTGGAAATACGTTAGAACACGCAAAAACAATGACTGTCAATGTCGGATGGTTTTTAACATTTATTCCACTGACATATATATTCACAAAGAAAAAGAATCCATTTGTATCAACAATGTTGATTCTTGGCTATATTTGCCTATTATTACCATCCACTTTCCTTCCATGGGACATTCTGCCATTACAGATCATGCAGTTTCCATGGCGTTTTAACACGTTAACCGTACTTCTATTATCCATTCCTGCATCAATTGGCATCTATTCCCTATGGAATAAAAAATACGTATCGTATATCATCATCACAATCTTATCCATCGAATGTATCTATCATATTATTCCATGTTACTCACGTACATTTGGAATAACATCTGAAACAACATGGCAAGACATCCTCGATGGAAAGTTATGTGATCCTTGTTACAGTGCATACTATGTACGTGTAGAGCTTGCTGGCGGAGATTATCTGCCACTCAATTCTCCAGATTTCCGTCTTCGTACAACAAGTATCAAAGATTCATCTGGAAATGATTTAAAACTTCTCTATGCAACAGACTATGACACTCTCACATTCAATACTTCAACATTAGAAAAAGATACAACTCTTGTACTTCCAAAAACATGGTACAAAGGCTATACCATATATGAAGTTCATGGAAAGCAAAAAACAAAAGTGGATTGTTATGCAAACTATGAATCCATGGTTACATTCAAAGCAAAGAAAAATAAAACATATATTCTAACCTATGAAAATACGCCGATTCGAAACATTAGTTTTATCATCAGTGGAATCAGTCTTATCATTTTGTTATTCTTAAGTAAAAAAGTGAAGTAATCAAACCAATGTCATTAAGTTAAGGCATTGAACCAATTGAATCTCTAAAGTGCACTGCGCATTAACTTGCGTAGTGCTTTTTTTCTTCAATGAAATATTTTTCTCAGATATGAACAA
>NZ_JBQHWJ010000064.1:0-10947 GCF_052064035.1 Bulleidia sp. HCP3S3_C9
ATTATTGTTTCAGCTAACCGCTCAAGATCAGCAGATTCAATTTTACGACTGGTACTTTTTTATTTCATTCTTCCTTTCCACTTCCTCATTTACATGTTACAGGAAGCTCCCATTGCACCAAAAATCTGTGCTCCATCCAGGATTCTAGGCTCGTTCATTGCCTTTGCATACCAGTCAATGCCAAGCTTAGGAATTTTGCCTTTCAACAGGTCACCGACACCCCATCCTCTAGGAGTGATTGAAAAGTGAGGCATTGGAATATGTGGCCATGAAATGTTGAAATTGAAAAATCCTTTAATTGTATCGATAACACTTTTGACAATATTCTTCGCCTTGTTCAGTGGTGTTTCAATTGCTGACTTAATTCCGTTCCATACAGATGTAGTAGTGTTTTTGATCCCATTCCATACATTTGTAATTACAGATTTAACGGTATTGAATACTGTAGAAATAACAGAAGAAATTTTATTCACTACACCAGAAATTGATGAAGAAATGCCATTCCAAACACTGACTGCAGTCGAAGAAATACTTGCCCAGAGATTAGAAAGAAAAGACATGATTGCATTCCATGTGCTTGTGATGAATTCTCTAAACTGTTCGTTATTGTTCCACAGCTGAGTCAATGCAATTATGATTCCAGCTATGGCAGCTATAGCCAAAGAAACTGGATTCAAGCTCAATCCTGTAATAGCTGTACTGATTTTATCAATCAGTCCTGGCAGTGCAATGACAGCTTCCGTTGCTGCAAATGCTGCAAATGCGCCTGCTATTGATTCAATAGCTATTTTGACTGTTTCTGCATCGATTATTCCGCCAAAGGCCTCAGATATGCTTTCTGAAATTGAATTCAGTCCAATCTCAAGTAATCCAGGTACTGCTTCAAATACAGCAGCTATGAATCTTCCAACAGCAGGTATCAGATTGTTGAACACAAATGTTCCTATAGAATCAACCAATGGCTGGAGATACGTGTTCATGTCAACTCCGTCCTTGCCGTTCATCATAAGTCCAGCTAGAAAGTTATCCCATGAAGCCTTCATGGCTCCTAAAGAACCACTGAATGTAGTTGAAGCTTCTTTGTTGGTAGTACCCATGATTCCCATCTGTTCCTGTGTGACATGGATTGCCTGTACGATGTTGTCAAATGAAAGGCTTTCCGCATCTACAGAATCGCTGACTGCAGCTGCATCTTTGATTAAGCGCTGCATTTCCTCTTTTGTACCGCCGTAGCCAAGTTTCAAGTTGTCCAGCATTGTGTAATTCTGCTTTGAGAACCCCTGGTATGCATTCTGGATAGCGCCAATATCTGTGCCAAATTTATTTGCATTGTCTGACATGTCTACCATTGCAGTATTTGCATATTCAGCAGCCTTAGCAGTATCACCGCCTAATCCCTGCAGCAGTGAAGCACTGAATGACGTTACATTCTTCATGTATTCATTTGCACTTACACCTGCAGTTCTGTATGCATCGTCGGCATATTTTCTGATAATCGCAGAACTTTCAGCAAAGAGAGTTTCAACACCGCCAATCTGCTGTTCTAAATCGGCACCAATATCAAATGCTTTCTTTATTGTTGCACCGATGGCAAGCGTTGAAACAAGCTTTACAGCTGTACTTTTCAGCGACTGCATCATACTTTTTCCGCTTGCTTCGCCTGCTTCATTGCCTGCCTTTACACCTTCGCCATTTAAAAAGGCAGAGATCTTAGAACCTGTGCCTTCCATAGATGGGATAATTTGTATATACGCTTTGCCTAGTGTTGCGCCATCTGCCATATTATCCACCTCCTAATATTCTCTGCTTGGCTTTTTCATAGCTGTTGACAGAATCAAAAGCCATGTTTTCTTTTTGTTCAGTAATATTCAGCCATTTTTCTACAATAGATGTTGGCCTATTGATACCGTGCTTTGCATTTGAAGTCAATGAATAGAGATAAGTATTCAAATCATCATAAATGGCAGCAAGCATCAGTTCTGACTTTGAAATATTCTGATTATAAAGTTTCCGCATTATTCGTGAGTCTTCAGGCAACCCTGCGGCTAGAGTTGCAACGAACTCAACAGTCATAGATCTGTAGTCAAACACATGGTAATACTGTGCAAGATCACAGATCAGACTGTCTTCATCTGTTGCAATCATGGTTGCCATGACCATCAGTTTTTTACTTTTTTATTGGCTGCTTTGCACTGATTCATGATTTCTGTGAACTCATCCATAACTGCACTGATATCTGCAATGCCGTCATTGTGATCTGCAACATGTTGAAGAAATCTTTCCTTGTCAGCTTTAGTGAAAAGCATTTTCAGCATCTGCACAGTTGCATCCATCTTGTCGAGATCATCTTTGCCTTTAACAGTTTCAACTGTTTGTTCTAAAAAACGGAAGTCGAGGATCTTACTCTCATTGACTTCCGCTTCAAAACCTGTCTTTGTAGTAACCTTGATCATTTATTATTCTCCCTGCTTGATGTAGTAATCGTATGATGCTGTTCCTGTAGAATCTACAGAAGCAGTAATAGTGACGTTGTATCCAACTGGTTCACCATCCTTGTAGGAAATATCTCCAATAGCTGTGATCTTTCCATTTGGGATGACAGTACGCTTTAGAACATTTCCGTTCATAATCTGCTCAACTACTAGTACTTCCGGTTCCAATTCTCCTGAAGCATTCTTTACAGTCATGCCAGCAGTTAAATTACCTGTAACATTGCCGGCACCGTGTGTATACTTCTGAACCTCTTCATTCAATGCTTCAATCAGAGTCAAAGAGAAAGTAGTTGTCTTTCCAGTCTGATTGACCATTACGACATCTCCGCCCCATGCTTTGACAGTATTTGTATCAATGGACGTAGATTCAGTTAAACCGTCTTCTGAAATGTATCCCAGGTTCTTGAATGCAGCGTCCAACGCTGTTTTCGCATCTGTAGGTAAATCAGTTCCTAAAGGAGCGTGGAAAAAAGCACCACCGACTTTAGGAGTTCCTGCTGTAACATTTGCTGAGTTATTTGTTGCCATATGTTATTCCCTTCTACTCATAGTGAGTTAAATAAAATACCGCCTGGTAGCGGTATTCCTTTGTTTCTGTATCTGTAAAATTGTAATCAGAATTCAATCTGCATGATGAAACACCATGTGATCCAGGCAGTGCATACATTGCTGATTTGACACGCTCATTCAGTACTGCTGCATCATACATGGACTGACCGATAGACTGCACTGCAAGAGTTGCATTGTTTAGCAGATTCACTCTTCCACCGCCTGTTCTCTCAATCATGACATACTGCTCAGGCATATTCTTTTCATGTTCAAGAAATACTGGAAGCTTCAGTTCTTCTTCCAGATAGTTTCTAACAACAGCTTCTACAATCATCCTTTCACACTTCCTAACGCTTTCAAAAGCGTATTGTACTTAAAGTTGCTTCGTGCAGCATGCTGATTCCCTGGATAGATCTTGACATTGGCTCTTGTCTGACCGACTGATGTACTGCTTTCATAGCTGTCACCAGCGTGACCTGAACTGTTTGCAGAGTTCCTGATCTGTTCGCCATACTGAGAAAGCACATTCTGCATTTCCTGTGACTTCATCAATTCGATATATCCACTGGATTTGTGTTCAAATTTTACTTTGCTATTCATACGCTTCAACCGTCACTTTCTTATTCCAGCTGAGAGGAATATTTTCTGAAATACCTTCCTGTGGAATGCCGATTACGTGCCATCTTCTGCCGAAGAATCCAACGATTGCATCCTCCCATGAATGATTGTCCATCTTAGGGATACCAAGCGTATATGAGGCTTTATGACCGTCTAATGATGTGTTGCTCAGAATGTCTTCACTTGTGATAGGAGACACGAGTACATTTTCAATCTCTTCAGCTTTTTCTTCATAGACTGGGTGATTGAAAACATCCCTCTTGCCTGTATCCGTTCTTGAATAAAGAGTAACAGTAATACCTTTAATTCGCTGCATTTCCGACTCCATAGAAATCAATAAAGCTTGCCTTCTGCTTACGAAGTCCAAGCTTTTTGAGATCTTTATCAAGAATAGATGTGCCACCACCAGTATTCACATATGTTCCACTCCATGTATAGCCTAGAGCCGACTGTGATTCCTGCTGCAGATTGTATGTATTGTTTGATGAATCCTGATCCAGTCTGCGGATGACAATATCGCAGGTAACCATCTTGAGTACATTCGCATAATCTTCATCCTCTGCCATCATTGCATCAAGATCTCTGTTGCATTCCTTCGCCTTGATTCTCAATGCGCTGGATACATCTCTTAGAAGTACTTCTGCCTTGGCAGTTTCTTCTGATGTCAGCAGTTTGTACCGATTAATAACATCTGTTACTGTAGCAAATGGCTCACTCATAAATCATCATCCTTTCTTTCCAGTTTTCTTCTGTGGTTTCTTAGGTTCTGCCTCTTCCTGTGGTTCTTCAACTGGCTTTTCTTCAGTTTCCTGTGGTTCTTCAACTGGCTGTGGCTCGGAAGGCTCTAAAGCCTTCCAATCCTCATCAGTCAGAATACAGGAAATATCAATCACAGCACCGTTTTTAATATTTCTGTATTTCATAGCTATTATCCTTCAGCTTTTACAATCTTTTTGAATGAAGCATTATCTAAGATACCCCAGCCAATGTATGCTTCAGCTCTCAATACAATTTGGTTGGTTTTCTTTAAGTCGCCCTGTCCATCTGGATCACCATATTCAATGACTTCCATTGGAATGTTTTCTGCGAAACCCCATTTAAATGCATTAGCAAAGTCACCGACAATTGCTAAATCCTTTGATGTCTTGAATGAAACAGTGTTGTTAATATCAGAAGGAACACTTGCGAATGTACCAGGATTGCCACCGAATCTGAATTCAGGATACTGAACTACACCGTTTACTTTGATTTTAGATAAGTCACTTCCAAATGATGGTGCCATTGCAATACCAGTAATTGCTCCATCAGATGCAACAATTGCCTGAATCGCTGCATCGAGAGTATTATCTTCAGAACCAGCTGTTACTGTTACGGATCCAACTGCTGCCATATCAAAGTTCTTGCTGGCAATAGCTTCACAGGCATCACCTGTTGCAGGATTTACACCGTGCATTGCTGCAATATCAAGTGCTCTTGCCATCTTCTTTGCAAAGCCGTCTGTGAAAGCCTGCAGATATGGAACCTGCTTTTCTTCAGACATGTTCACAAATTCGTCTGTAAGTCTGTGCTGATACACAAACTTGATTGGTGCGATTGTCACTGGTTTAAATCCTGCATCACCTGCTGGCTTGTTTCCACCTTCGCCGACAATAGATGCTTCACCATCCATTGTAAATACAAACTGTGATGTTCCTGAAAATGGAATAGGTTCCTGCTTTGAAAGCTTTGCCAATGTAGAATGACCAGCTACTTTGCTGAAAATCTGTGGAATAAATTCCGCTGGAAATAAATTTGTAGTTTTAGTAATTGTTGCCATTTGTTATTCTCCTCTTAGGTTTTTCGCCATCTGTAAATAAATCTGTTTAGATGTATCACCTTTTGTTTCTTCGTGATTTGCTAAAGGTGGTACCTGTCCTCGATTGCCAATGAATTTAGATAATGCTTCTGCATCCTTGCGGATGTCTTCTTCTGTAGTTCCGGATAATCTAGAAGCCATCTCATAAGGGATTCCATTCTCATGTGCGATTCTCATTTTTACCGAGTTGGTCTCGTAAGCACTGATCTTGGCATCTTTTTCTGCAAGCTGTTTGTCATAGTCTGCATACTTGTTCGCATTTTCTGTGATTGAAGTATTCAAGCCTTTGATCTTAGATTCATATTCATCCTTAATCTTCTGAAGTGCTTCAGGTGATGTATAGCCTTCAAACTTTTTAGTCATAGTTGAGCGCTCACGCTCAAGTCTCTCTTTCAATGCTGCTTCGAATGCTTCCTGTGTTTCAATTGGTGTGAATGTCATGTTTAAGTCTCCTTTTCCTACTTTCCGTGTAGTGTACGTAATATCTAAAAAAGCAGCTGAGATAAGCTGCTTTAATAGTGAATAACCTGTTTTCGTCTTTCTTTAGCGGTCTTTGCCTGCCAGAAAGCGAAAACCATACTTTCCATAAGGCATATGTCTATGCCTTCCTTGATACTTTGATATCCATAACCGCCTTGGCTTCCTATCAGCCTCTTCTGACAGTTGCTGACTGACTGAGCAAGTGATGGCTGTCCCATATGGACAACCAGTCCTTGATCCAGTGATGTTTTAAATACGTCATTGGCCGTAATTACTTCTGATGTCTTTGGAATAATAATGTGCTTCAGCTTCATATCCTTCAGTTCTTCTTCAAGAGTCGCAGATCCATTGCCGTCAATGGTAATAGATGCAATATCTGCCTGCTTCAGAAAGCGCAGCATCCATTTATTGCCATTCAGTCTCGGCTGACAGTCTATAGACTCTACGAATACTTTTTCGTTTGTGGTCTTACATGCGATAGACATTGCCACATTCTGACCGTCAATTCCAAATTTGATACCGACATAGAGTTTTCCTTTCAGTTCTGGAAGAGAAGTAAGCTTGCATTCATTCCACTGTACTTCTGAAATGAAAGATTTCAGATTTTTCTTTGACCAGTATCCTAAACGCTGAATGTTGAAATCAAGATCATCATCACCAATTTCATCTTTGATGATACGTTCTGTAAAAATCGTGCCTAATGATGGGTTGGTTTCATACCAAGCTTCTACATCGTGTACATCTGTCATCGAATCAACAGACCATTCCGCCCATCCAGTATTCTCTGTTTCACCAGAGAGCGCCTTATTTCTCATTTTCATAAATACGGTCCCACTGGACACCATTGTTGGAGGTGTTCCACAAAACAATGTCTGAGGATTTTTTGAGGATGAAACAACATACTTTAATGTTGTCTCTTGATCATCTTGATATTCTTGTGCTTCATCAATGATCATCAAATCAAAGCCTTCACCAAGTCCACCTTTAGATGTTCTGGTTCTGAAGCTAACTTTTCCATCACTCGATGGAAATTCAATTGTTTCAAGTCCGTATTGTTTATGAGCAATATAATCATGTTTGTCTTTATATCCTGCATCTTCCAACAGCTTTAGCAGTCTATAGAAAGCACTAGATGATGTAGGTGTTCTATGTGCTGTGTGAAGCACTTGCTCGCCTTCAATCAATCCATACATTTCACGAATCGTAATGACTTCATTCTTACCATTACGTCTAGGTACAGAATATCCAAATTTAGTATGAACCCACAATCCTTCATCGTTGTAGGATAGCATGTCATAGATCAGAAGCTTCTGCCAATCCTGTGCCTGTCTGCCAGTCTTTTCATAGATATCAATTGCTTCTTTTCCATATGTATTCTCATATGGCAGAACTACGGATTTTGTAGGAGTCTGGCGACCTAATCTCTTAGGTTCTGCCATATGTCCTCCTTATCCGTTACAAATCTTTGGTGGTCTAAATATTTTTTTCATTTTTTCTCCAAAATAAAAGCAACCTGTACGGTTGCCGTGTCATAAAAACAATTCCCAAATAGGCTTAGCTTCAATTAGTGTTTCACAAATCTTTCTAATCTTTGAATTATCCTGAAGATAATCAATTCCATCGGGTGTTATTTTAAGACTTTGATAATCAATCATCACAATATCACCACCCCAAGCCTTTACACATGTACCTTTAACCAATCCCTGTTCAATCATCATTGATACAGTTTCCATCAATTGTTCATCTTTTACAGGAAAATCTTTTGTTAAAGGTGAAATATAATCTTTTTCAATTTCTTTTTGCTTATACTTTTTATATAAATAAACAAGTATCTTAGCAACCAATGTATAGTAATCGTCTTTAGCCATAAACAAAACCTTTATTTTTCTTATGTGTGTGCTATTATTTTTATAGAAAAGTGGTATCCCGCTATGGTGATAGTGGCCCACTTTTCTTTTATTTTTTTCTGATCTAAAATATCTTTATGTTTGCTGATTCTAAATAAGTGGTGTGATATCTTTGATGTCTTTCAGAAACTGTTTTGCTTTTTCAGCTAATGAATTTTCACAAAGATAATCAATGCCTTTTTGGTGTAATTTGGCAGTTAGGAAACTGTTCTTTCAGATAATAGCCATTGCCTACGGTAATATTTGGTAATCCAGTAATATATCCATCCTTTGATAGATTTTCAAAGATGTATACCCAATAGGTTCTGTTTATCTGAAATAAGTCACCATCATACATAAGCATCTCTGCTTCAACTGATTCACCTTTTTTCAGTTGAATATACAGATATGCCAGTATCTTATACACAATCACATAATAATCGTCTTTTGACATTATAAATCACCTAAGATGTCTAAAATACTTTCACACATAGTCCCATCATATGTAGGCTCATATTCTTCGTCGAATCCGTGCTCCATCAAGCGAACAGTTGCCTTATCAAAAATACTGCAAACTTGTTCATCAGACAGATTTGAAGCATCCATTGAAATGCTGCTTTTTTCATTTAATACATCTTTTATGTATTTAATTTGCTTTTCACTAAATTTCGTATTCATTTTATTTTTTTGTACTTCTTCCTTACAGAAGCTGGTGTCCTAAATGTTGTAATTACTACATTCGTTTCTGGATTTACAACTGTAGTAATTTTAAACCCTATATAATTTATGCAAGGTTTACCTTTTTCGTCGTAATAAATTCCAGTTACATGTATTGCGTTTCTTTTTGCATATTCAATAGCTCTATCATCAATTTTTCTTTCTTTGCTTCTTTGCTTAGCATGATCCGTTTTATTTGCAAATAATTGATCATTGAGTTTAAATTTGGCTCTTTTATTATAGCTTTCATTATTAAATCTTTCTATACTGCTATTTATTTTTTTGGATTTCTCTTTCGAAAAGCTATTGATCCCACCTTTACTTGTCTGATAGCTCTTTTCACCATTATTGTTATATTCAATGATGCAGTGGCATCCTTCATGACGCTGAAACATGCCATTCCTGAAGGCTTCATCATACGGAACATTAGACTTTGCTCTTTCAAGGCACCATGTGCATGCTCTTTTATCTGACAAGCCTACTCCATCGTATGTTCGTGATACTGTTACTTTGTATCCAGCTTTTGTCTGCGTTTTAGCGTTGTACTGCTGATATGTATCTACATGCTTGTTTGCAGATAGTTCTGCTTTGCTTTTGTATTTTTCTATATCAGCTTTATAGTCATCAGACGATGAAACGCTCTGATCAAGCAATTGATTATACTTGATCATCTTGACTGGTTTCATACCAAGTCCACTGCCTTTATTCAGTGAACTCTGAAGATCATACAGGTACTTGTCTACATGTTTGAAATAGTTCCTGCAGTACTGAGTGTTCTTGAGCATTCCGAGAACTTTCTGAGAATCATTGGGATAAACCTCTGAAGCACTTTCAACAAGCAGTTTGCTGAGCAATGAAGAATACTCAAGTGCTTCTGCATATGTAGCTGTTCCGCTACCAACTGCTTTCATCAGCTTCTGCACTTCAGAGCTTTTCTGAACATGTTCAAGAAATAGATTCCAGGCTTTCTTTACTTCATCATTCATCACTGTCGATTCCTGTCAGATCTCGCAGATTTTCAGCGTTGAAGTAGCCTGGAACAGCACTGTTCACCTTGACTGCAGCATCGCCGATCATTCCGATAGCATTTGCATCCGGCTCAAATACAGGTTCCCAGATTGGCTTTGTTTCATAAAGCACTTCACGGTTGTAATCAAAGTCATCTCTTAAACATGCAGCTAAATATCCTGCATTCAAGAAACCAATACCGAACTGTCTCTGCGCCTTTCTAGCAGTCAGTCTTAAATTTTCATGTGATGCTCTGATTGCATCTACACTTGCAGGATTTGATTTAGAGAATCCTAGATCATCTAATGTTAGGCCTACTTCTCCAGCAAATAGAGAAGCCTGTGTTTCAATTTCATCAATATATGGTGCAAGGCTTGCCTGTTGGAACTGTCCCAAATCTGGCTTGGTTCCATCTTCACTTGCACTGATATTCAGAAAAGAACTCATCCATGCTCTTGATGAATCGAATTCCATATCTGGATCACTTCCAGCAATGTATTTCTGTACAAATGCATTTGTTTCAGAACAGATAGCCATGTTTAGAAGAGTATCCGCAACATTATTCTGATACTTCATGCATGCTCTGCTGATTCTTGAATGGCCAAATGGGCGCTTTGCATCAGGTCTGTACACAATTGGAACAAGCAGTGGATAAGAGCAGATATTTTCAATTCTGTATGGTTCCTGTCCTTTGATATAGAAATCTGTATATCCTTTGCCAAAATAAGCCTCAGAAATAATCTGATCATTCTCATCACGGTCAAGAACTGCATATCCTTCTTCGAGCATTCCTGTGATTTCATCCATGATGCCTGTAGCATTGTAACCGTCAATGACCTGCATGCGAGGATAACCGTTTTTATCCATTGAGATGTAAATGAAGTCACAGCTTGTTATCAATGCTCCAAGGATGGCGCTGTCTGCAAGCACATCAAAGTTATTCATCTGATAGATGGAAGTCAGATCAAGATTGTCATTCTTGAATCCTCTGAACTGCAATCTGTCAGCCAGACTGTCTACTGCCTTTGTACACCATCCAAGCTTGATTGAGAATTTATTTTTGAGCTGATCAGGAACCATCAGGTTTCTTGGAGTATGACATTCCTTCATTTCATAGTATCTGTAGCGAGTCTGAACTCTACACTGTTTTGTTGCGAGTTTGCGTTTTAAATATCCAATTCCTTGTGCCATTTAGCACCTCCTTGTATAAAAAAAAGCACTCTGATTTCAGCAATGTCATTAAGTTAAGCACTATTGATAATTGGTAATCTCTATAGACAACAGTAAAACCAGGAATAGAACTGTCTTCTATCAGATAGCTATTCCTGGTTTTTGGCTTTTG
>NZ_JBQHWJ010000065.1:0-10619 GCF_052064035.1 Bulleidia sp. HCP3S3_C9
TTCCTCATTTACATGTTACAGGAAGCTCAACTTTACAGGTAAATCATACTCACTTCTTCTGTTTTCTCTGTCCGTTTTTGTGGACTATCAACTAATTCTTTAAAAAGAGCGATAAATTAAAAAAGCTACTCACCTTATTATGTGGCAAGTAGCATTTTCTCTTATTATTTTCTTTTTCTTCAGCTATCAAAAGCTTTTCTTTAGATACTGTAATCTAATTGTCATCAGGAGTTTTCCTGAATCAGAAATCTATTCAGTTTTTCAGTTTAGACTGTCCATTGGTCTAACTCTTATGCAGACTTTTCTACTTTCTATTTTCTGTTACAGTTCTTTTTTTGATCTTCCATTATTTGTGAAAATCAATGGTTCTAATGATTGTTGTTCTTCTGGATGTTCCTGCATTACATCTAGAAGAACTTACTTAATATTCGAGTAGGATCTCCTTCATATGAATTCCTCCTTTTTCTTTTTAGAAGTCCTTCTTGTTTGTACTTATAATATAGATCATATTTTCTATAAGAATAGTCTATAATTTAAAGATTTTTTTCTGTATAATTATATTATTGAGGGTCAAATAAGACAGTATTATGTATCAAACGATTCAACCACATCATTTCTATAATCACTACGAACCAGAACTTCCAAAAAAAGGAGATATTCTTTTATCATATGATGGAAGAAATATTCTTCTAAAAAACGGTATGTCATTCTTTCACTATGAAGATATTTCTCAAGATATACAGTATCGTTATCTATTTAAAATTGATGATACTAACTTTTATCTATGTGATCTCATGTTCATGCATCCAATATCTCTGGATATACAGACAATGCGTTCTTATCAGCCAAAAGAATATGCATTTGCGGCAATCACAGGCTGGCACTTGTATGACTGGTATCGTAATAATGTTTTTTGCGGAAGATGTGCTTCAAAAATGATCGAAGATACAAAAGAACGTGCAATGCGTTGTCCAAATTGTGGCAAGCTTGTTTATCCAAGAATCAATCCCGTAGTCATCGTTGCCATCAAAAACGATCAAGATGAATTACTTGTTACAAAGTATGCACATGCATCATATTCCAAATTTGCACTTGTTGCGGGATTCATTGAAATTGGTGAAACAAGTGAAGAAGCCGCAATTCGTGAAGCAAAAGAAGAAACAGGATTAGATATCACTGATTTAACATTCTACAAAGATCAGCCATGGGGATTCTCCTCTTCTTTGATTTTTACATATGTTGCAAAAGCGCATGGGAATCAAAAGATCACACTAGAAGATCATGAATTAAAGATTGCACAATGGGTAACTCGCAACGATACATATGTAGATCCAAAAGATGATGCAAGTATTACTTCTGAAATGATCCACAAGTATTTAGAAGGAGAATTATAATTTATGGATTTCAATCAAGTTGTTTATCAAATCTATCCGCTTGGTTTCTGTGGAGCACCAAAAGAAAATGATGGTATTTTATCCCATCGCATTTTAAAAGTGATTGACTGGATCCCACATTTCAAAAAAGCAGGAATCACTTCAATCTTATTCAATCCTGCATTTGAAAGTGATCGTCATGGATATGATACAAGAGACTATACAAAAATTGATTGTCGTTTAGGAACGAACGAAGATTTTCAAAAAGTATGTACCGAACTTAACAATAATGGCATTTCAATCATCTTAGATGGTGTATTCAACCATGTCGGAAGAGGTTTTCCATACTTCCAGGATGTCATTGAAAAGAAATGGAATTCCCCATATAAAGACTGGTTTCATATCAATTTCGATGATACAAATCATGAAGATGGCTTCTGGTATGAAGGATGGGAAGGTCATCAGGAACTTGTGAAATTAAACATGTATAATCCTGATGTTAGAAACTATTTGATTCAGTGTGTTGATACATGGATTGAACAGTTTCATATCAGTGGATTACGTTTAGATGTAGCGTATATGGTAGATCGTAATTTCATGCACGAGCTCTGTGATCATGTACGTGCTTCACATCCCGATTTCTTCTTTCTTGGAGAAATGATTGGTGGTGATTATAACGCCATTATGAATGATCATTTGTTAGATTCCGTAACAAACTATGAATGCAGAAAGGGTCTCTACTCTTCATTTAACAGTAAAAACCTGTTTGAAATTGGATATTCATTGAACCGACAGTTTGGTAAAGATCCATGGTGTTTATATACGGGAAAGCATTTATTAAGCTTTGTAGATAACCATGATGTTGATCGTATTGCTTCCATTCTAGAAGGCAAAGAAGACCTTCCACTGATTTATGCATTAATGGAAGCAATGCCTGGCATTCCTTGCATCTATTATGGAAGTGAATGGGGCTGTGAAGGAAAGAAAACAAATAATTCCGACGATGATCTTAGACCATGTTTTGAAAAAGCTGAATGGAATGCATTAACAGATACAATTCAGAAGCTCAATACATTCCATACTTCGATTTCAACATTTACATACGGTGATTATACACAGCTATACATTCAAAATAAACAGATTGTATTTAAACGATGTGATGAAAATGGTCAGCTCATTTTCTGTATGAATATCGACAATGATCCTGCGACTGTTTATTTTGATGCAGGATGTGAAAGTGGTATTGATCTATTCACTGATCATGAAATCAAGTTCACAGGTTCCCTAGATCTTGAAAGAAAATCATTCCAGATCATTTATACAAAATGGTAAGTAAAAAGGCGCTCCAAAATTGGAGCGCCTGTCTATTTCAATAATTTCTTCATATCTTCAGCTTCTTCAAGCTCAATATGAATTGGTGTATTTTTGAATGGCTGCTTTAAATCTAATACTGCACAATGTAAAGCAGGTCTAGAAATCAGATCTGTACTTCCACCATACAGTACATCCCCACACAAAGGATGACCTGCATTTGCCATTCCTGCTCTAATTTGATGTGTTCTACCTGTCTCAATAGAGATTTCCACAAAGGAATATGTATCAAATTCTTTTAAGACTTTATAATGTGTAATACATTTTTGACCATCTTTTGAAATCAGTCTTTGCTTTGTTCCTTCTTGGCGAATCAAAGAGTATACTAGTGTACCCTTCTTTTTTTCTAAGATACCTTCAACAATTGCATGATATACCTTATGCAATTCTTCTTTACTTCTTTGGGCACTCAATCTAGATGCCGCTGGCTGATTTTTTGCATACACCATCAGACCAGATACATCTTTATCCAATCTACCGATTGCACGTACAGTAAAATGACTGCCATAATAGTTCTGCAAAACGGTTCCCATATCATCATCCAGATGCTCATGAGATGGATGACAAACCATTCCTGCAGGTTTATTCACAATTACAAGATCTTCATCTTCGTATAAGATTTCTGGTTTGCCTGTCATGCGAATAACATGTGGAAGATCTTTTTCTGTAAATGTTAAAGTAACAATATCTCCTGTATGAACAATTTCAGTAATTCTGCAATTTTCTCCGTTTAATAGAATTCCGTTTGTAAACTTCAATCTAGAAATTTCTCTTCTACTTAAACCAACACTTTTACTTAAAACAGCCTTTAAAGCAAGGCTGTCTTCTGTTTGTTCAATTGTAACTTCAATTGTCTTATTCATTGGAATCACTTGTAATCTGGCTTCTCAAGTAAGAATCAACAAATCCATCGAGATCACCATCCATAACAGATTGAATATTTCCTACTTCATATCCAGTTCTAAGATCTTTTACCATCGTATAAGGAGCAAATACATAGGAACGAATCTGTGAGCCCCATTCATTTGCTTTTACTTCACCCTTAATAGAAGCCATTCTTTCTTCCTGTTCACGAATCTTCAACTGAAGTAACTTACTTTTCAACTGATTCAAACATGCTTCTCTATTCTGTAATTGAGAACGCTGTGTCTGACAGAATACTGTAATGCCAGTTGGCTTATGTGTCATACGTACTGCAGAGTCTGTTTTATTAATATGCTGACCACCTGCACCGGAAGAACGCATTGTAATCACATCAAGATCTTTTTCATCGATTTCAATATCCATATCATCTTCAAACTGAGGAACGATTTCAACAGATGCGAAAGATGTATGTCTTCTAGCATTTGAGTCAAATGGAGAAATACGAACTAAGCGATGTACTCCATTTTCAGCTTTTAAATATCCATATGCCATTGGTCCTTCAATCTGTACAGAACAAGATTTCAAACCAGCTTCTTCACCTTCCTGATAGTCAAGAAGTGTAATCTTGAATCCTCTACGCTCACAATATCTCATGTACATACGATAGAGCATTCCAGCCCAGTCCATAGCTTCTGTTCCACCAGCACCTGGATGAATTTCAAGAATTGCATTATGGTTATCATATGGTCCAGACAACAATACCTGAATTTCAAATTCTTCAAACTTTTTTGATGCTTCCAGAAATTCTTCTTGTACAAGTTCATTCATATCTTCATCAAATGTTGAACTTAATTCATTCACAGAATCATTTAAATCAGATAAAATCCCTGTCAATTCATCATAACTATCAACAAGCTGCTTCATTTGATTGTTATTTTTGATTAGTTTCTGTGCAGCTTTCTGATCATTCCAGAAATCTGCTTCCTGCATCTTCTGATTATTCTCTTCAATCTGCTTTCTCTTAGAATCAAGATCCAATGAAATACCCATAGATTTCAATTTATTCTGATTCTTAGAAAGAGATTGCTTCATTTCATAAAGTTCCATTAGGCCTCCTTGTTGGCTTCATTTACTGGAACAACGCGTACATTCATACAGAAGGTTACAATTTCCTGAGAAATTGTTGCCATCATATCTTCAAATAACTGATAGCCTTCCTGAACATAAGCCTGTAAAGGATTAGATTGTGCATAACCTCTTAGTCCAATACCATTTCTTAGCTTATCCATTGTATCAATGTGGTTGCTCCATGCACGGTCAATTGTTCTTAAGCTAACTTCTTTTTCAACACTTCTGATCTTATCTTTGACTGGTTCAACTTTCTGTTCATAATATTCCCATGCCTTTTCATATACATAGGAAGAAATATCTTCACGGTTTTTACCAGAAAGTTCTTCAACATTGACAAGATCCTTAAATCCAATTTCATTCAATCCCTTGATCAATGCTTCTGCATCAACATCCTGACTCTTTGTATCAAAATTTGTACAAGCAGAAACTCTATCAGAAATAACTCTCTTAAACATCTGCTGAACAACTTCATGAACATCATCATTTTCAAGGATGAAATCTCTTTGTTCATACATTGTTTCTCTTTGTTGTCTCATGACATCATCATATTGAAGCAATTGTTTACGAGCATCGTAGTTAACACCTTCAACTCTTCTTTGTGCAGATGAAATAGCCTTTGTAATTGTCTTAGATTCTACAGCTTCATCACCTAAAGAAGCAAAGATACCTTCCATTCTTTCAGAACCGAAACGAATCATCAGATCATCTTGAACAGAAACGAAGAATCTGCTCATACCAGGGTCACCTTGTCTACCTGCACGACCTCTTAACTGGTTATCAATACGTCTAGATTCATGTCTTTCAGAACCTAATACACATAATCCTCCAAGTTCTCTAACACCTTCACCAAGCTTAATATCCGTACCACGACCAGCCATGTTTGTTGCAATTGTAACTGCACCCTTCTGACCAGCATGTGAAATAATTTCAGCTTCACGTGCATGGTTCTTTGCATTCAACACGTTGTGAGGAATCTTTCTTTCAGTTAGATATTTAGAAATTAATTCAGAAGTTTCAACTGCAATTGTACCAACAAGAATTGGCTGACCTGTAGCGTGTTTTTCAACAACTTCATCAACAAGAGCTTTAAACTTAGCTTTCTTTGTTCCATAAACAGCATCTGGATAATCAATACGAGCAACTGGACGGTTTGTTGGAATTTCATAAACATACATGTTATAAATTTCAAGGAATTCTTCTTCTTCAGTTTTTGCTGTACCTGTCATACCAGAAAGCTTGTTATATAGACGGAAGAAGTTCTGATAAGTAATTGTAGCTAGTGTTGTTGTTTCCTGTTTGATAGAAATACCTTCTTTAGCTTCTACTGCCTGGTGTAAACCATCAGACCACTGTCTACCCTTCATTAAACGACCAGTGTTTGGATCGACAATAACGATTTCATCATTTTCGTCATCAACGACATAGTCAATATCTCTGATCATAATGAAGTTTGCCTTCAATGCCTGGTTAATATGATGCAATAACTGTGTATGAGAGATGTCATATAAGTTTTCTACTTTAAAGATTCTCTCAGCTTTAGAAACACCAGTTTCAGTTAATGTAACTGTCTTGCTTCTTGCATCAATTTCATAATCTTCTTCTTTATTTAACTTCTTAGCAAAACGATCTGCCTGTAAATAAAGGTTTGCAGTTTGCTTCTGTCCGCCAGAAATAATTAATGGTGTTCTTGATTCATCAATCAAGATAGAGTCGACTTCATCGACCAATGCAAAATTCAAACCTCTAAGAACGCGGTCATTGATGTTTGTAACCATGTTGTCTCTTAAGTAGTCAAATCCAAGTTCAGAGTTTGTTGTATATGTAATATCACATGCATATGCCTGCTTCTTCTGGAATTTTGTCAATTGTCTCAAGTTAACACCAACTGTAAGTCCTAAGAAACGATAAATTTGTCCCATCCAGTTGGCATCACGTTCTGAAAGATATTCATTAACTGTAACAACATGAACTCCTTTTCCTTCAAGTGCATTCAAATATACAGCCATAACAGATGTTAGTGTTTTACCTTCACCTGTTTTCATTTCAGCAATATCGCCACCTTGCATAACAGTAGCACCCATCAGCTGAACAGGATAAGGGAATTCACCAATGACTCTTCTAGCTGCTTCACGTGCTGTAGCAAATGCATCTACATAGATATCATCTAATGTTTCTCCATTGGCAAGTCTTTCTTTGAGTGCAGGTGTCATTGCCTTTAATTCTTCATCGGATTTATTTTTATATTCTTCTTCTTTATCCAATACTGGTTGGATTCTTTTTTCAATTTGTTTAATCTTACGAGCGTCCTCGTTAAAAATCTTTGATAAGAAATTTGCCATAAATACCTCCGTTTTTTACGTATAAAATAGCTAAATAATTATATCGTCAAGTCTTTAAAATAGCAATGTACACTTATATCCATGTTTCATTTGCGCTTACACAATAGATTTCGATATCCTTCACTTGTTGATTCAGACAATGTAAAGCGCCTTTTAATGTTGATCCTGTTGTGATTGTATCATCTACAAGCAAACATTTCTTAGGCAATACTATTCCACTCTTCAATGCTATTTCATGTACCATGTTTCTTCTAAGATATCCTGGAAGTTGTTTTTGAGACTTTGATGATGTTTTCATAAACGGATCTATCATCGGCATATGTAAACAGGAATACATTTCTTCTAGATGATTAAATCCTCTTAGTTTTTGTTTTTCTAAAGCACTTGGCATAAAACAAATTGTGTATCCTTTATATTTTCTTTGTATTTTCTTTTTCACTTCATATAGAAAAACATCTTTTAATGCTTCATCCCCGCACTCTTTAAACTGAATCAAAGCACTTGAAAATGCAGCGTTGTATACATAATCTGCATTTACATTCACACCATCTAAACGAAAATGAATCTTCTTTTTATTCCATTGCCGCCTGCATTCTTGACATATGGGATCTTCTGAAAATAACACATCTTTCCAGTTTCCTTCTTCTATTAATTTTCCACACATCAAACAATACATGATTCATTAGCCTTCCTTATTGATGAAATACATTTTTTTACTACTTCACTCATTTCATTGCACAGGAATAAAACATTCCCTGTTGGATCTTGAAAGTCTCTTCCTGCTCTTCCAGCCATCTGGATCAGACTTGCTTCATCAAATACACCGCTATTGGCATCTAAAACACAAACATCAGTATGCGGAAATGTCACACCTCTTTCTAAAACAGTTGTGGATATCATAATTCCATTTCCTTCAACTCTGAATTTTTCTATCACTTCATCGCGATTTTCAGTTTTTGAAGTGCAAACATATGCAGGCATAAATAAACAAATTAATTTTCCAATCCACAAAGCTTTCTTTATTGTTGAAACAAACACGATTCGTGGATGATTATCATGGCATTTCAGCCAGTAAAGCATAACGAAAATACAAATTAATTCTGGTAATACAAAACTTTTTGGAACAGGCATTGGTTTCCCATGTGGTCGAACATTCAATTCAAGACATAGTAAACTGCCTTCTTCACGTCTTTTGATCAATTCTTTATCTGGTGTAGCTGTTAAGTACACTATATTTCCTCTGCAACTTGTAAGAGCTATAGAATGAAGTAATTCATTGCCATGATACGGAAATGCATCACTTTCATCTAATATTAACAAATCAAAACGTTGATAATAGCGATATAACTGATGTGCTGTACATATAATCAAATCTCCATCCAGCACTTGTGTGTGTCCACCACAAACCGCAACAACTTTAGCATTTTTAAAATATGACTGTAATCTTTCAGCAACTTCCAATACAACTTGCCTTCTAGGAATTGTAAAACACACTTTTTTCTTTTTTGAAAGATATTCAGAAATCACTGGAACCACAATTTCTGTTTTTCCTGCACCACACACAGCTTTTACAAGTACATCTGTTGTTTCAATATTTCTTATAACTTCTGCTGCTATTTTCACCTGTTGTTTTGTTAAAGGATATTTTAAAGTATACTCTTCAGCACTATCTTGAATTTCTAATGCATGCTCTGCTTCTAAATCTTCTTCAATCAAAATTCTTCCAAAAGAGATGCATTTTCGACAATACCAGCCTTTACTCCCCAAATAAAACCATTCTGGATCTTCATTCAAACATCGTTTACATTTCATAACAGCCTCCTACTATTACTATTCACATGTTTTTTATAAGTTCCAAAAAAAAAGAATGATTTTCATCATCCTTTTAAGTCTTCAATTGTTGTGATTTTAATATTAGCGTAACTGCCTTCCACAGCTTTCACTTTAACATCACTATATTTTTCAACTAATGATGCATCATCTGTACCAGTATAGTTTTCTTCCATGGCTTTTTTTGTACAAGATAGAATCAAATCTGTTTTAAATGCCTGTGGTGTTTGTGCGGCCATCAATGTACTGCGATCATATGTTGTTTCTACATATCCATCAATAACTTTTTTGATTGTATCTTTACAAGGAACCATCAATAAACAAGCATCTTCTGTTGTCAATGTATTTTTAATACTGTCTAAAAGATCTTGATTCAAAAATGGTCTTGCTCCATCATGAATCATTACATATGAATTTTTTACTTTAACTAATCCATGATAAACTGATTCTTGACGTGTGCTGCCTCCCTGTACAAGGGTTATTCTTTGATCTATCACACCATTATGCATTTCTAAAAATACATCTGGATCACTTACAACAATAATTTCTTCACAATCTATATCATTTAGAAAAACATTTATTGTTTTATCTATGATCATTTGTCCGTCATTTAATTTTGCATAAACCTTATTATAGCCAAGTTTCATTCTTGTACCACTGCCTGCAGCACAAATCAAAGCACTATATTTCATATTCATCACCCCATTCCATTAAAACATAAAAAAAGTTGCTGACGCAACTGCTTGTCTAACATAGAACAGATTCGACAGTCTGTTCTTTTTTGTTACAATGTTTTTATGATTGATTCTGCTATCCATGCAAAGGATTTCTTTTTAGGAAACTATGATGACTGTGATAAATTGAATTACAATCCTGACAAGCCTCGTCTCAAGGAGATTCTCTGGGACAACCTTGACTGGATCCAGCATCTCTACGACATCGGAAAGCTTCGCGATACTGTCCTGGACAACGTACAGAATACTCTTCTCTGTAAAACTGAATATCTCGGCTATGACATGTTCGAATGCCCTTCCTGTGGCAATTTCAATATCATCTACCATCACTGTCATTCCAGACTCTGCACCTCCTGCGGCACCAAATATCAAAAACAGCTTGCCGTCAAATCTGAATCCATGTGCCTTGATGTCAGGCACAGACATATTGTCTTTACCATTCCTGAACAGTACCGCTTCTTCTTCAGAAAAAACAGAAATGCCCTGGATCTTCTTTTTGTTGCCGCCCGCAATACCATCGTGAAGATCACTAATGAAAACATCTTCAAATCTGAAAAAAGGAAACGCGGCAAAACCGGCAGAGTCAGAAACGACAAGGACAATTACTACCTGTACCGCAATTTCAAAGATTCCAACAGATTCGGTATGATTGCCACTCTCCATACTTTCGGAAGAAGCCTTCAGTGGAATCCTCACATTCACTGTCTTGTTCCTGAACTGATCTACACTCCTTCTACTGATTCCTGCAGGAGATTCAATTATTTCAACTTCACAAGTCTGCGCAAGACCTGGCAGTATGAAATAACAAGACTGCTTTCTCAATTCTACAAAGCAGAATTTGACAGATGTAAAAACAAGGCATACAGAAGCTATGATAAAGGGTTCTACGTCTATGCCAAATCTGACAGATCATCTGAAGATTCTGATACCACCCATACAGAAAACATCAAAGGCTGTGTCAATTACATGATGCGCTA
>NZ_JBQHWJ010000066.1:0-10226 GCF_052064035.1 Bulleidia sp. HCP3S3_C9
TGATCATTGTTTGCATACTTTCTAGTAAATTCAATCATAGATGGTTTTTTATCTTTATATTTAGACATATACTTTTACCTCGCAGTTAAAGTGTATATCCAGCAATATGATCTTATTGTACTAAAAAGCGGACACTAAAGAGATTTCTGAACTTTTTTGAATCAGGTGGTCAGTTATGTTTATTTATGAAAAAACAAGGATTTTTATCGAATAATATATACAAAATATAGATTATTTGTGAGCGCTAACAATTGGTCTTGAAAATATTTTCATTCTTCAATATAATAATCTAAGTAATTATAAAAGGAGAAGATATGGACGCATTAATTTTAGATTTAGCAAACGTGTCTGAACAATTACTGCCTATTCTTGGGGCTGTTGTATTGATCTTTTTATGTGTATTGTTAAAAAAAGCATGGGAAATGATTGATTCAATTCATGAGACAATCAAGAATCTAGATCCAACAATCAAGGATGTAGAAAAGAGTATGGAAAAACTTCAGGCACCATTAGATACTGCGGTGAAATATTCACATTCTCTAGATAAGGTTCACGATAAAACAAGTGAAGTATTACAGAAAGCTACAGATTTTGCTTCAGAAAATGTAACAAAGATTCAATCAGCAGTACAAGAAAAATTCAACAAGGGCGAAGAAGAAATCGTGGAGGAAGAAAATCATGAGTGAAAATAATAAAAATGTTGATTTCAATGATGAAAAAGAACCTATTGATTCAATTGAACAGACAGTAGAAGATTTAAAGAAGAAAATTGCTGAACTCAGTGAAGAAAAAGAATTGGAAGCTGAAAATAATAATGAAGCTGCTGATGAAAGAATGCAGAAAATTCAGGAAATCAAAGATGCAACTGTGAACACATTGAAAAATTCAATTTCAGATATTAAAGAAAAAGCACAGAACGTATCAGCAAATCCAGATGTACAGAAGACAATTGCATATATCAAGGAAAATGCAGTCAAGGCGGTTGATCTTGCCAAAATAAAGATTGATGAAATTTCCAATGATCCAAAAGTGAAGGAATATGCTGATAAAGCAAAAGAATCTGTTAAGAATGCAACTGAAACGGCAACTAAATATGTAGATGAACATCTTGATGAAAAGACAAAAGAGAATTTATCCAATGCATATGATTCCGCTAGTAAAAAAGTTGCGGAAGGTACAAAGAAAATCGTTACTGCTGCAGATGAATTCCTGAATAAGCCAGAAGTACAGGAAACTTTAGAAAAAGCAAAGAAAGGTGCAAATGATATTGTAGAAAAAGGATCAGAAGCACTCAAAAATCTATTTAAAAATTAAGAAGGAGTTTTTCATAAATGAAACGTGTAACTATTTACGATGTAGCGAAGGAAGCTGGTGTTTCTTTGGCTACGGTATCTCGAGTAATCAATGGAAGTAATGTAGTAAAAGGTGGAACAAGAGAAAGAGTTCAGGCTGCTGTAGATAAACTTGGCTATAAGCCAAATGCAATCGCACAGGGACTTGCTTTACAGAAATCCACAACAATTGGTCTTGTTGTTCCTGAAGCATCTTTTACATATACTGGACAAATCATTAATGGTTTGATCGATGTAGCTAAAATCTATAACTACAACATTATGCTTCATACGATTACTGCTGGAATTACAGATATTTCTTCTGTTGTCGAAGATATTATCAAATCTCATGTTGATGGCGTTGTAATTTATAACGATAAGTTGAAGATTGAAGAAGTAAACGAATTGTCTAAATATAATATTCCAATTGTCATGATTGGTAATCATGTCAGTGGTGAACGTTTATGTTCTGTATATGTAGATATTGAAAAAGCCATTTATGAGTTAACAAGTAAATATCTTGAAGAAGGCAAGGAAAAGATTGCAATCCTAGAAGATCGTAAGAATCCATATACATGTGATCAGATGGTCAAAGGTGCAGAAAGAGCATTTAAACAAAGAAACAAGGAATTTAATGGCTTCTTGAAGATTCCTGCTGAAGATAGAACTTCTTACAGTTTCCTGTCTAAACATTTTAAGGATCATTCATATGATTTGATTATTGCAAATCGTGACTCCCAGGCAATGGCTGTTATCAACTCTGCAAGAGAAAATCAGCTTGATGTTCCAAATGATCTGGAAGTTGTCTGCGTGATTGATTCTAAATATAACAGTGTCATGAGACCTCAGATTTCTTCATTCTCCATTCCTAGCTATGACTTAGGTGCAGTGAGCATGCGTGTGATGACAAAGATGCTGCAGAGTGAAGAAGAACAGGAAGATTCTATTGAACTGTCATATTTATTTACACCTCGTCAGTCAACTAAAGATTGACAAACGGTCGTAGTTAATTAAAATTAAATAAGCAATGAAGAGGACAAGTAGACTTTGATCTGTTGTTGAGAGAAATCCTGGTTTGGTGAAAAGGATAGAACAGATGAAATGTTGAATACACCTTGGAGCTTTCTATCTCAAAAGGTAGGACGTATCTACTACGTTACAGTGTTATGAGTGTACACAGTGTTGTGTAAACTAAGGTGGTACCGCGCTAAAAGCGTCCTTAGATGATGAGGACGCTTTTTATATAGCGTCTAGGAGGAAAATATATGAATTTTATTGAAGAATTAAAGTGGAGAGGCCTTGTAAAGGATGTTACGGACTATGATGGTCTTGTCAATGCATTAAATGATCATATGACAGTATACTGTGGTTTTGATCCAACTGCAGATTCCTTGCATGTAGGTCATCTTCAGCAGATCATTTTGTTAAGAAGATACCAGGATGCTGGTCATACACCAATTGCTTTATGTGGTGGTTTTACAGGCATGATTGGTGACCCACGTCCAACAACAGAAAGAAAGCTTTTAACACATGAAGAAGTATTACACAATGCTGAATGCATTAAAACACAGTTAAGCAAGTTCTTGAAGTTTGATGGTGATAATGCTGCTATCATGGAAAACAATAACAACTGGCTAGGTGAAATGTCATTGTTAGACTATTTAAGAGACTATGGCAAGTTATTCAATATTGCTTACATGCTTCAGAAAGATACAATCAAGAAGAGATTGGACTCTGGTTTATCTTATACAGAATTTTCTTATACAATCTTACAGGCAATGGATTTCCTGCATTTATATCAGAAATACCAGTGCCGTATTCAGATTGGCGGTTCTGATCAGTGGGGCAACTTAACAAGTGGAATGGAGCTTATCCGTAAGGTTGAAGGAGATGAAGCAAAAGTCTGGGGCATCACTTCACCATTGATTACAAAGAGTGATGGTTCTAAGTTTGGCAAGTCTGAAGGCAAGAATATCTGGCTGGATCCTGAAAGAACAAATGCTTATGAATTCTATCAGTTCTGGCTGAATACACCAGATACAGATGTTGTAGATTATTTGAAGCGTCTATCATTAAGATCTGTTGAAGAAATTGAAGCATTAGCGAAGTGCGTTGAAACTGCTCCTGAAAAGCGTGAAGCACAGATGGCATTGGCAGAAGAACTCACAGAAATGGTTCATGGCAAAGAAGGTGTAGAAAAAGCAAAGAAGATCACAGAAACTTTCTTCCATGGTGATATCATGACATTATCCAGTGAAGAATTAAAAGAAGGTCTTGTAGATGCTAAGAAAACACATTGTGAAGATGGTACATTGTTAATTGATGCACTTGTAGCTGCTGAAATTGCCAAGAGTAAGGGTGAAGCACGAAGACTCATCCAGCAAAGTTCTATTTCTGTCAATGGAAATAAGGTAAATGATCTTGAGGCAAAGCTTCTGAAGAGTGATGCTGTCAATGAAGAATTTACAATCTTGAAAAAAGGTAAAAAGAATTACTTTGTAATTACATTCTAATCGTATTGTCTAAGATGGAAGGTACTCTTCCATCTTTTGTGTTATAATCTCTAGCGAGGTATAGAATGAATACATTAACAAAACTTTTATTAGCATTTGTTATTTTTTTGTCTGGATGTGGAAAATCACCACAGAAAGTTAATGATGAAAAGATTGAAGAGTATCAAACGTATTATGATATTGTCAATAAGACACAGAAGTTTAAAGATTCTAGTGAGAATTTTAATATTGCCTTAGAAATGAGCCAGATACCAGATGGTACATATCGTTATGCAATTGTTGTAGATGAAGCAAAAATTGCAATGTATGATGTCGTAATGATCGCAGTTGAAAATAACACACCATATGATGATGCGGATAAAATGATGCCATCTTTAGGTATTTTTGAAGACAGCTGTTCTTTGATTCCTGGGCAAGTCAATACTTCCCAAGGATATGCAAAAGGCCTTGCCATGAGTGGGGAATGCAGTGAAGATGGTGTGGATCTAGAAATTTTAGTACAGTATAAAAATGCAAAACGTACAAAAGAAACAAGAGAATTCTTTTCCTATCATTTAAATACTGAAGGATATGAATACAAGAAAGCAGAGAAGGAGTAAGTGATGAGTGATAAAACAAAAAAGAAAGTAAAACAAGGTTTTATTGCGGGTTCTTTAACTTCTTCTGCAGGTGTATTTATTTCTAAACTGATTGGAATGTTTTATATCATTCCTTTTAAACAGATCGTAGGACAGGCAAACCTGTCTTATTATTCTGCAGCATATACATATTACAATGTACTTTTACAGATATGCAGTGCTGGACTTCCATTTGCGATTGCCGCAATTGTTGCAAAATATGCAAATAAAAATGACTATAAAACTGTAGTTCTTGTTAGAAAGCTTTCAACAGCAATCTTGATGGTTTCTGGATTTGTGATTTCCTTATTATTTATTTTGATTTCAACACCACTTGCACATAGTGTATTGGGATCTCAGGCAACAGACACAGATATTATTCGTATGCGTAATACGTTTGTGATTCTTTCTTTAGCATTGTTTATTATTCCTGTTGTGTATTCATATCGTGGATATTATCAGGGAATGAAAGAATTAAAGATTTATGCCAATACACAGATTACAGAACAGTTAGCACGTGTTTTATTCTTATTAGGTGTTGGTGCAATCGTTGTATATATCTTTCATATGGATCAGATTCTTGGTATCTATGCAGCCGTTTTAGGTACAAGTATTGGTGGTATATTTGCTTTGATCCAGTTGATGTTCTTTGATCGAAAACATTTTCCTGAAATTGAGCAGTTAGCAGAAAAACAGCAGGAAGAAGCAGTAGACAAATATGAGATCTTAAAAGAATTTATCATCTTTTCTATTCCATATCTGCTTGTTTCCATTCTTGGTAACTCTCAAACATTGATTAATACGCAATTTTTTATTCCAGCTGCGACAAAGCTAGGTATGGGATACGATGAAGCAAAACTGATTTATTCAATCATTGAGACAAACTGTGATAAATTAACATCGATTCCACAGGTTCTTTCTATTGGTTTCAGTGCAGGTATTGTTCCTTATATGACAGTATCTTTAGAAAACCATGACTTTAAAGCATTGAATATCAATATTGAAGACTGTCTGGATACCGTACTTTATATTGGTTTACCTGTATGTTTTGCGATGGCTGCCTTAGCAGAACCAATTTACTTTATTATGTATGGCGGCAATGAATTAAAGTATGGTGTAACTTGTCTGCAATGGTCAAGTTTACTTGGATTCTGTACAACAATGACACCAATCTGTAATTCCATGATGCTGACATTAAGATTTAGAAAACAATCCATTTTCTACCTGGCATGTGGATTTGTGATTAAGTGCATAACATTCTATCCATTGATGGCAATCATGGGATATACAGGTGCAATTGTATCCAGCTGTCTATGTTCTGCAACGATTATCATTGCGTCCTTATTGAAAATCAGAAAAGAATTTTCTATCAAATATCGCCGTATCATTAAACGTATGATTCGTATTATGATTTCGTGTCTGGCAATGAATGGCGTATTTGCATTATATAACTTCTTTGGACCTGGCTGGGTTGCGTATGGAAGAATTGTATGTCTATTACAATTGGCAGTTGTTGGTATATCAGGAATTGTTGTATATGTGCTTGTATCAGATATGATGAAATTGCCAAAGGCTGTTTTCCATATTTCACTGAAAGGCATGTGTAATCGTTTAATACGTAGAGGTGCAAGATGAGACTTGATCGAATGTTAAGCAACGCGCATGCTGGTACAAGATCACAGGTAAAAAAGCTTGTGAAAGAAAAGCGTGTGAAGGTCAATGGTGTACTTGCGAAAACTTCAAGTATGCAGATTGATGAGGTGAATGATGAAGTGACATTAGATGATATTCCTGTCATCTATGAAGAACACATGTATCTGATGCTGCATAAACCAGCAGGATATATCAGTGCAACGGAAGGTAATGTTCCAACAGTCATGGATCTGATCTATGAAGATAACAATGGTTTGTTTCCATGTGGAAGATTAGATAAAGATACAGAAGGATTGCTGCTCATAACAAATGATGGACCTTTAGCACATACTTTATTATCTCCAAAGCATCATGTAGAAAAAGAATATTATGTTGAACATGCATTAGATATGAGTGAAGATGATATTGTTCGATTGCAGTCAGGTATTTCCTACAATGGAGAATCATACAAACCAGCCAAGGTAAATATGATTTCACCAAGAAGCTGTACGTTAACAATTACAGAAGGCAAATATCATGAAATTAAATTCATGTTCCAGGCTTTAGGAGATAAAGTCACATATCTAAAACGTTTGCGTATGAAAAACCTGGTCTTAGATGAAAGCTTAAAACCAGGTGAATATCGTTATTTAACGGAAGAAGAAATTGCAGATCTTAAAGCAGACGAACAGTAATGTCTTCTGGGAGATCCCATTTTCCATTTAAAGCATACTGCTTTAAGAATGTAATGACCTGTTGCGTTAATTCATTAGGTGTAGAAGAGCCACTCGTAACTGCGATGCGGTTCTTTTCTTTTACCATTTCTTCTTTGAGATCTTTGATGGAATCAATGAGATATGCTTCTTTGATACCGGATGCTAATGCAATTTTTCTAAGCTGATTAGAATTGTTGCTGCGGGCATCTCCGACAACAATGAGTACATCTGTATCTTTCAGATGCATAACAGCTTCCTGCCGAACTCTTGTCGCATTGCATATTTCTTTTGCAACAATTGCATCTGGATATTTCTTTAGACATTCTTCAATGATTGCAGAAGTATCTAAGATGGAAAGTGTTGTCTGATTTGTAATTAATACATTTTTTAATCCATCTAATCTTTGGATATCTTCACAACTTGTGATAAGATGTACACGCTTGGAAAGGGAGACTGTTCCCTCTGATTCTGGATGACCTTTTTTTCCAATGTATAGTACATCACCATCTTGTTGAATGTGCTGTTTTACAAGGTCATGTGTCTTAATGACATCCAGGCACGAAGCGTCAACTACTTTTAGACCTTTGCGGATAGCTTTCTCTTTTACATCATCACTAATACCGTGTGCTGTAAAAATAACGATGCCAGAGTCGATTCTATCGAGCAGTTCACTTCTTGTTTTTCCTGCTTCTTCGACAAAGCGGATGCCAATAGCTTTGCAAGCATCAACAACAAATTGATTGTGAACAATCATCCCAAGCATATATACAGGGGTATCAGGATTGTCCTGTGCTGTTTTACGTGCTATCTGAATCGCACGAACAACACCTTGGCAATACCCACGTGGAACAACAGAAATAATTTCCATAAAGACACCTCTCTCAATTACAGAATTCTAGTATAATCATTATAGGTGATAAAATGAAAAAATTTGAAGATTTTAATTTAAAAGAGTATACAAAAAAATTTATTGAAGTAAATCACTTCACACAGCCAACACCAATTCAGGAAGATGTTATTCCTAGCAGCTTAAGAGGAAAGGATGTCATTGGATTGAGTGCTACAGGTTCTGGTAAAACACATGCATTTTTAATCCCAATCCTTGAAAAGATTGATGTGGATTGCAATGAATGTCAGGCAGTAGTCACTGCGCCTACACGTGAACTTGCTTTTCAGATCTATGAAATGGCAAAAGTCATGTGTGATGTATTACCAGCATTAAGAGTATCTTTATATGTTGGTGGACAGGATAGAGAAAAAGACATTGAAAAGCTGAATAAGCAACAGCCACACATCGCAATTGGTACACCAGGTAGAATCAAGGATCTATTCTTGAATGAAGGTGCTTTGCGTATTGATAAAGCTAAGATCTTAGTTGTTGATGAAGCGGATATGACATTAGAATATGGCTTCTTAGATGAGATTGATGCATTTGCGGGCAGAATGAGTGAGAATCTACAGATGATGGCTTTCTCAGCTACAATGCCTGATCAGTTGAAACCGTTTATTAAAAAGTATATGCATCATCCAGTAACATTCCAGATTGGGGAAGCAGTACGTTTCAATCCAGATATTACACATGTTCTTGTTCCTTGTTATCATCATAGTTTTACAGAAACAATCATGTCAATTCTTCCGGGTTTCCAGCCTTATGTTTGTTTGATTTTCGCAAATACAAGAAAAGAAGCGAGTACAATTGCGGAAGAATTAAGAAAGAATGGCTTAAGTGTTTCTGAAATTCATGGTGACTTGACAAGCCGTCAAAGAAAACAGTCCATGAAAGCAATCGCTACGGGAGAAAATACATATGTTGTGGCAACTGACCTTGCAGCACGTGGTATTGATATTGCAGAAGTAACACATGTTATTTCCTGTGGTTTCCCTAACGATCTGGAATACTATGTACATCGTGCGGGTAGAACAGGTAGAGCTGGAAGCAAGGGTACATGCTTTGCTTTATATCATGAAGAAGATGATGCAGCAATTCGTTCTTTACAGAAGCGTGGTATCAAGTTTGAACACCGTAGATTTAAGAATGGTACATGGAATGACTTGAGAGGATATGGTATCAAGTATCAGAGAAAAGATGATACGGAACTTGATAAGAAGATTGCCATGGTTTATAACAACAAGAAAAATACAAAAGTAAAACCTGGCTATAAGAAAAAGAGAAAGAACGCGATTGCGAGAATCTATCAGAAGAAGAAAAGAGAAATGATTCGTTCTAAGATCAGAGAAGAAAAGAAAGCAATGTATAAAGAACGAGCAAGAAAAGAAAGAGAAGGATTAGAATGATTATCGGTTCTCACGTACAGATGAAATCACCAAAGTATCTTGAAGGTGCTGTAGAAGAAGCTTTGTCATATGAAGCGAATGCATTAATGCTTTATACAGGTGCGCCACAGAATACACGTCGTGTTGATATAGACAAGATGCATATTGCGCAGGCACATGCATTGTTGAAAGAACATGGAATTCCATTTGATAGAATGATTGTTCATGCACCATATATCATCAATCCCGCAAACTCTGTAAAAAAAGAAGTTGGTGAACTCGCTGTCAGTTTTCTTGAACAGGAAGCAATTCGTACTAAAGCACTTGGTGCAAAATACATGGTTCTCCATCCAGGTTCTTATACGACAACAACGCTAGAACAGGGCTTACAGACAACAATTGATCATCTGAATGCAACGCATATTCCTGAAGGTATTGTGATCTGTTTAGAAACAATGGCAGGCAAAGGCAGCGAAGTTGGGTATCAATTGGAACATCTTGCATATATTCTTGCACATTTGAATCAGAAAGATTCTTACGGTGTATGCATGGATACATGTCATATGCATGATGCGGGATATGACATGTCCCATTTTGATGACGTTTTAGATGAATTTGATCGTCTTGTTGGTTTAGATAAACTGCATGTCATTCATTTGAATGATTCAAAAAATGTACAAGGTGCAAGAAAAGACCGTCATGAAAATATTGGAAAAGGCTATCTTGGATTTGAAACACTGCATGCAATCGCACATCATCCAAGAGTTGCACATGTTCCTAAGATTTTAGAAACACCATACATTGATGGAAAAGCCCCATACAAAGAAGAAATACAATTATTAAGACAACAATAAAAAGAAGCGTTTGCGAGACTGTTGAAAAAGTCCTTCAAATAAAACCTCACAAAAAACAGTGAGGTTTCAATTTAAATATTTTAAACTAGCGGCTAGTTATACTATAATATAGCTGTGAGGTAAGGACTATGAGATCTAAAAATGACAAAGCCAAATATGATATGGATTACCAGAAAAGCAAGATGACAAGAGTAACTGTATGGTTTAATCTTGACAAGGATAAAGATATTATTTCGTGGCTGGACAAATCCAAAGCATCTAAATCTGAAATCATAAAAAAAGCACTGAG
>NZ_JBQHWJ010000067.1:0-9154 GCF_052064035.1 Bulleidia sp. HCP3S3_C9
CTGTAGTTGTTTTAATAGTACTTTATTCACAATTTCAAAGATCTGTTTGGGAACCTGCTGGATTTGTTAACATTCCCCAATTTCTTTCATTTATTACTTGACTTCCTTATATAAAATCTGTATTTCGTGATTTATAATATAAGTAACAAATAAGCATGCAGTATTCTTTGTGGAAAGAAGGAAAAGAAAATGAAAAAGATGATTCAGGTACTTCTGTTTTCTGCAGTCATGTTTTCTCCATC
This sequence comes from Bulleidia sp. HCP3S3_C9, assembly GCF_052064035.1. Lineage (NCBI taxonomy): Bacteria > Bacillati > Bacillota > Erysipelotrichia > Erysipelotrichales > Erysipelotrichaceae > Bulleidia > Bulleidia sp. HCP3S3_C9. The sequence goes on from NZ_JBQHWJ010000067.1 coordinate 243, forward strand.
ATTTTTGAATCATGCTGCTGTAAATGCAGAAGAAAGACATTCTGTTCCAGAAAATTCTTCCATGGTTTCCTATGGGAAGTTATGTAACTGTGGTGGCGTTAACTATCTTCTATCTACCAGCTATGGTAAATGGGTCAATGCATCTGAAGAGAAGTGCACCAGTCATACATATGGCACAGATATCATTCAAACACGTTCTGCTGCAAAAACATATCGCTGCAGTTCCTGTTCAAAAGGATATGTGGAACATTTGATGGAAACAAAAAGAGTTTGTCACGGATACGATTATTAAAGAAAGGAGTGAATTTACTGTATGAAAATAGTTCAGAAACTATTTATCTTTGTATCTGTTGTTGTACTTTGTGTAGGCTGTACACCAAAACAAACAGAAGAAACAAATCAAAACACAACACAAACTACACAAAATACAACTTCTGGGCATCATCCAGAAACACATCATAATGATCATCATTGATGAAGACTCGAATCATCGAGTCTTTTTTTGGAATTTTCTCTGCATTCAAAGTATAATGACTCTATTATGAAAAAGACATTAATGATTGGTCCTTCTTATGTGGACATAAATGCAAAGGTAAGACAACTGCCTAAAGGAAATGAAGATATGGACATTCTATCTACTTCCCAGAAGATTTCAGGAAGTGGATATGTGTGTGCAAATGTATTTGAAAAGCTTGGTATGGATTATGAATTGATTTCTCCAGTTGGGGAAGGTGTATATGGAGATGCAGTAAAAAAACAGGCTTTAGAAGATCATATTGCATTACAGTATGTAGATGAAATGATGAATGGATGTACATATACACTGCATGATCTGCATGATGAAACAAGCCGTTTCATTATGCCGGGTGCAGAATATTATTATTCACGTTATTTTGTAGATGATTATTCTGCGGATGAGATTCGTTCTGTTTGTGTATTTGGTGATATGTTAACACTAGATACGCAATGTACTTCTGAACTTGTTGAAACTTTAGAAGATTTAAAGAAAACAATCTATTTTGTTCCAAACGGATGCAGTCAGAATATTGAACAGGAAGTATTAGAAGCAATCTATTCTTTTTATCCAGTGCTGTATTTGATGGATACAGAAGCGTATTATCTTGCCAATGAATATAGTGGTGAATTGCGTGATACTGCACGTCATTTATATGAAAAAACGAATGCAATGGTTATGATTGTAAAACAAGGAGAGGGTGTATTTGTTTATGATGGTGAAGAAAGCTATCTTGCACCTTGTAAAGAAAAAATAGAATATGAAACGCATCTTGCATTATTCTTAATCGCAAAACAATGTGGAATTGATACAAAGAATGCATTAATGTTTGCCTGTGCATATCCAAATGATACTTCCTTTGATCAAGATATGATCGAAGAGCGTTTAAAAGAATTAGTTATGGTAAAGTAAAACTATGTATGAAGGATTATCATCAAAACAGGTTCAAGAACGATTTGAAAAACATCTCAATAATGAAAAAGTAAAGAAACTGACAAAATCAAATGAACAGATCATTCGTCAGAATGTATTTACATATTTCAATTTTATCAATCTCATTTTGTTTATTCTTGTTTTACTGACAGGAAAGATCAAGAATGGATTATTTCTTGGAACGGTAATCTTTAATGCATGTATTGGCATTTATCAGCAGTTGAAATCCAAGAAACTGCTAGATCGTCTCTCTTTTCTTGCGGAAGACACAGTTAAAGTGAAAAGAGATGGAAAATGGATTTCTATTAGTTTGGAAGAAATTGTTGTTGATGATTTGATTGAAATTATAAGTGGAATGCAGTTTCCGGTGGATGGTATTGTTCTTGACGGCAGTGGTGAAGTGGATGAAAGTTCAATCAGTGGAGAATCACAGCTTGTTGAAAAACAAGTGAATGATTTTGTCTATGCAGGAACAAATTTAACATCTGGTAAAGTGTGTGTGAAGGTTGAACATGTTTCTAAACAATGTATGATTTATCGCATCATTGAAGATGCTTCAAAAGAATCCCCAGCAAGTTCTTACCTGCATCAAGATCTTGAAAAGATGATCAAGATCATATCTATCTGTATTATTCCTGCAGGCGTATTGTTATTTTTAACACAGTTTATGTTCATGCATTTAACAATGCAGGATGCATTGTTGAAAACAATTGCGGCACTGGTAGGAATGATTCCAGAAGGACTTGTTGTATTAACGACAATTGCTTTAGCTGTATCAACCATTAGAGCATCTAAAAATCATGTATTGGTCCAGGATCTTTTTTCCATTGAAGCACTCGCAAGAGTCAATACCGTATGTTTTGATAAAACAGGTACATTAACAACAGGAAATATGAATGTTGTAAATGTTGAATATCTAGGAAATGATAAGAATATAGTTAATACATTGCTCGGTTCTTATTTACAGAATGAAGACACATCTAATCAGACAAGTCAGGCATTGCTTAAATACTTTGATGTGAATCATGCATATGCAATAGGGGAAACCCTTCCATTTTCTTCCAGAAGAAAATATGCTGCGAAAGTTTTAAAAGGAAAAGGTACACTTTATGTTGGTGCATATTCATATCTATGTAAAGAAGTAAATGCATCTTTGCAGGCAAAGATAGATTTCTATACACAACAAGGCAAAAGAGTACTTGTGGTTGGATTTAGTCAAAAAGAAATGATTGATTCCATGAATACTATATCTATTATTGCTTTGATTGTGATCCAGGATGAAATGCGTCAAAATGCAAAAGAAATTATTGCGTACTTTAAAAAGCAAAACATTCAAGTATGTATGATTTCTGGAGATGATCCAAAAACAGTCACTTCTTTAGCAAAGCTTGCTGGAATAGAAGGCAGTGAACAATATGTAGATGTTTCACAATGTGATGAAAGTATGGATGTACTGGCATCAAAATATAACATCTTTGGAAGAGTCAGACCAGAAGAAAAGAAACAGCTTGTATGCGCAATGCAGAAACAAGGAAAGATTGTTTTGATGAGTGGAGATGGTGTAAATGATGTACCTGCACTTAAAGTGGCAGATGTTTCAATTTCCATTAAAGACGCTTCAAGTGCTGCGAAAAATACAGCGAATATCATTCTTATGGACAATGATTTTTCTAAGATTCCTTCGATTGTCAATGAAGGCAGAAGAGTGATTAACAATATTACGAGAGCTTCTTCAATGTATTTGGTGAAAACTGTTTTTTCATTTCTTTTAACGTTATATGTTATCTGTACAAGAAATGCATACCCGTTTCTTCCAATTCATTTAACATTGATCAGTGCGATTGGTGTAGGAATACCAACATTTATTTTACAGATGGAACCTAGTTTTGAAAGAATTCAGGGAAAGTTTTTAAGGAATGCATTTCTAAAAGCATTGCCTAGCAGTTTGACAGTGTTTCTTGCAGCATTTCTTTGTATGCATTTCAAACGAATGTATTCCATCAGTGAACTAAGATTTTATGGAATCTTTGTATTCTTGAGTGGATATGTATATCTTTGGACATTATTAAAAGTATATCAGCCATTTACAAAAAGAAGACTGCTTGTGATTGGATGTATGAGTATATTGCTTGGTATATCTTTGGTGTGTTTTGCATCTGTTATCAATGTATCGGTGCAATGGAAAGATGCATGGCTGTTTTTTACAGGTATCATTGTAGAACCAGTTGTAATTTATGTTTTGACGAAAGGTGTGAATCTATATGATCAGAGAACTGCTGAATAAGAATCATATTTGTATGTTTCTAGATTTTGATGGTGTGATCAATACGTTTTTGAAAGAGGGTACAGAAAGAGAAAAGAATGCATATAAAGATCCTGATTCTTTTGATTTCTGTGATGCGAATTGTATTGATATGTTAAATCAGTTCTGTGAAGGAAAACATATGGATATTGTAATTTCATCAACATGGAGATTTTCAGGATTATCTTTCTGTAGAAAATATCTGAGACAACATGGATTTCATTATTTTCATATGGTAAAAGATACAACAGAGATCAACTGGAGTCATACACGGGAAGAAGAAATTCAAAGATATCTGAAACTGCATCCACAATATACAAAATGGATCATTCTAGATGATATTCCAATTTCCTGCTACGAAAACTATCAGGTACAGACAGATCCATTTGTAGGATTTGATGAAACAGGTAAAGAAAAAGCAGAACAGATTCTGCTTAATCAATCACAGGTTCAATATTAATATTATGATTAATAAAATCTTGTAATTCTTGAAGGAAAATATCAACAGCTTCAGATTGATATTTTCTTTCTTTTTTTGCGAGATAATAGTGAATTTTTGGTGGTTCTTCTTTTAGAGAATAGATAGAAAGCGGATGCGTTTCCATCAATTGAAAAGCAATGGAAAGCGTAACAATTGACCACATGCCTTCTTCATCCATATAGTTTGCTAGATCAGTTCCATTCGATACACGTGCGTAGTAATTATTCTTTCCCCAGATTTCATCATGCCATGCATTGTAGTAGTCATTCCATCGGATGCAGATTTCTTTTTCTGCAGGCAGATCTTTCGCATCAATGTCATTGTAGTATTTTGAAGATCTTGGTGTAATGAGAAATGTTGGTTCTTTATAGATGAGTTTTGTCTGCACATCATATTGTTTTTTCTGGAAAGTTACAATACCAATATCAAACTGGTTCTGTGTCAGTTTATTATAGATTTCTGTTGTATGGTACGTATGAATTGCCAATGCAATATCTGGATGTCTTTTCATGAATTGCTTATAGAATGGAACCAATGTGAAAAGATTTGTTGAATCATTAGAAGCAACGGAAAGAAATTGTTTCTTTCCTTCATACTTTAACTGATTGACTTGTCCAATAGAGTTTTCAATCTGCTGGGCAATCAATAAAAACTTTTCCCCTTGGTTTGTTAATTCAATGGAATGTCTGCCTCTGCCTCTAACAAATAATTCTGCACCAATTTCTTTCTCTAGTTTTTGTATTTTACTGGAAAGATTGCTTTGGTTCATATATAAAGAAGCTGCTGCTTTAGAGATACTGCCATGTTTATAAATAGCTAAAAAAACTCTGAAATCATCTAAATCCATATTATTTCCTCCAAAATATATAAAATTCAATATATTTATTATATATAAAATATCATTTTTATAATTTCTATACAATGTAAAATGAAAGACATTGAAAGGGGTTTCTTAAATGAACGAAAAATTTATGAACGTCATGTTGACGGTTGCTGCTAAGATTGGTAACAATCGCTATCTCGCAGCGATCCGTGATGCATTCACGGATTTAATGCCAATTATCATTGTTGGTTCTTTCTGTACATTATTTTCAAACGTTGTATGTAATACAACACCGGGCTATATGTCTTTAGCAAATGTTCGAGGTCTTTCCTGGCTGGGGCTATTCAAGCCATTATTTGTTGCGGCAAACTATGGAACAATGAATATGATGTCTATCGGTGTTGTTATTCTTCTTTCTGCTAAGGTAGCTGAAAGCTTTGGAAACAAGGATAAGGTCGTTTCTATTACAGCTTTAGGTGCATTTATTTCTCTATGTGCAACTTCAGTTACTGCGACTGCTTTAGAAAGTGGTGAAGAAGTTGTTGTTGCTAACGTATTATCTAGTGACTACACAAGTGCAAAGGGTCTTTTCGTAGCAATGCTTTGTGGTATCTTCTCTGCATTGATCTATGTTAAGCTTGTTGAATCTGGTAAATTGGAAATTCACATGCCAGATAGTGTTCCACCAAATATTGCTAGATCATTTGCGGTATTATTCCCAGCGTTCATTACAATTTTCATTATTGCGGCTGTTGGGTTCGCATTTGAATTACTATTAAACGTAACTCTATTCCAGGCAATTACAAACTTCATTCAGACACCTCTCAAGAATGTCTTGACAGGTTTACCAGGATTCTTGTTCTTGATTTTCTGCACAGTATTACTCTGGTTCTTCGGTATTCATGGAACACAGACACTCAAGGCTGTCTATGAACCAGTATTACTTGCAGCATTTGCTGAAAATGAAGCAGCATACGCAGCTGGAGAAGCAATTCCAAACATTATTTCTACACCATTCATGTCTAACTTTGCAACTGTTACAGGTGCAGGTATTACAGGTGGCCTGCTGCTTGCAATCTTGAGCTTCTCTAAGCGTGAAGATTACCGCTCTATCGCAAAGCTTTCTATTCCATGTGGACTATTCAATATCAATGAACCAGTTACATTCGGTCTTCCAATCGTTATGAACCCAATTATGGGTATTCCATTCATGATTGCTCCAGTTGTTACTAGTGCATTTGGTTATTTCATGACATCTATTGGTTTCTGTGGAAGAATGGTAGTTAACGCTCCTTGGACAACTCCTCCTGGACTCATGGCATTCATGGCTTCTGGTGGCAGCTTCGGTGCTGTTATTACACAGATCTTGGCTGTGTTGATCTCATTCTTGATTTACACACCATTCGTACTCATTTCAAATAAACAGGCAGAACAGGATAAAACTGCTGAATAATGTAGTATCATTAAAATAACAAATAGGGCATAGAAATATGCCCTTTCTTAGAAGAGGTAAAATATGGACAAAAAAGTATTTCCTGAAGGGTTCCTTTGGGGCGGTGCTACTGCTGCTAACCAGTATGAAGGTGGATGGAATGAAGGTGGAAAAGGATGGTCAGTTTCTGACTGTGCTAGAAGCCATTTAGATGTTGATGTTACAAACTATGCAAAACAGAATGAAGTTTTAAGCAAGGATATTGAAGAGGCTTTAGCACATCCAGAAGATTTAAAGCATTATCCAAAAAGACATGGTTCTGATTTTTATCATCACTATAAAGAAGATATTGCTTTATTTGCAGAAATGGGATTTAAGACATTCAGAATGTCTATTGCTTGGTCAAGAATTTATCCAAATGGAGATGATGCTGCACCTAATGAAGAAGGCTTGAAGTTCTATGATGAAGTATTTAATGAATTAAAGAAATATAATATTGAACCACTCGTTACAATTTCTCATTATGAACCACCTCTCAATCTATGCTTGAAATATGATTGCTGGTATAACAGACAGACAATTGATTTCTTCATGAACTATGTTTATACAATTGTTGATCGCTATAGCGATAGAGTGAAGTACTGGCTGACATTCAATGAAGTTGACTCAATGATTCGTCATCCATACACAACAGGTGGATTGATTAAAGATCGTTTTGCTGATAAGAACTGGGAAGAAGTGATTTTCCAGAGTATGCACCATCAGTTTGTAGCATCTGCATTAGCTACAAAATATATTCATGAAAAAGATCCAGAAGCTAAGGTTGGATGCATGTTAACAAAACTAACATATTATCCATATACTTGTAAGCCAGAAGATCAGCTGGAAGCACAGCAGAGAATGCGTGCAACGTACTGTTATTCTGATACACAGGTATTTGGAGAATATCCATCTTATTTGTTAGCTAGATTCAAAAATCATGGATTGAATATTGTAATGACAGAAGAAGATTTAGATGTTATGAAGAAGTATCCTGTAGACTTCATTTCATTCTCTTACTATTCTTCCAGCTGTGTAGCTAAGGATACTGAAGGCTTACAGACAACAGCTGGCAATACAGTAACAGCAATCAAGAATCCATACTTGAAGGCAAGTGAATGGGGCTGGCAGTCTGATCCAATTGGATTGAGAATTTCATTGGTTGATCTTTATGATCGTTATAGAAAACCTTTATTCATTGTTGAAAATGGATTGGGTGAAAAAGAAACACTTGTTGAAGATGGCAATGGCAGCTATACAGTCAATGATGATGCTCATATTGCTTACTATAAAGACCATATGAAAGCAATGTATGATGCAATTGTGGAAGATGGTGTTGATTTAATGGGTTATACATCATGGGCTTGTATTGACCTTGTATCTGAATCTACAAAGCAGATGTCTAAGAGATATGGCTTTATCTATGTTGACTGTGATGATGAAGGAAATGGAACTTTCAACCGTTACAAGAAAAAATCATTCTACTGGTACAAGAAAGTCATCGAAACAAACGGTGCTTACTTATTTGAAGAGTAATACAAAAGAGAATTTCAGAAATAACATCTGAAATTCTTTTTTTTGACTAAAAGCTCAAATTTATTGTTTAATTTGTAAAAATTTTGTATAATACATTAGCACTTGCGGATATGGCGGAATTGGCAGACGCGCTAGTTTCAGGTTCTAGTGGGGGAGACCCATGCAGGTTCAAGTCCTGTTATCCGCACTGTAAAGCCTTCTTGTAAGGCTTTTTTTGTTTTTGATATGTAGAACATGATAGAGTAAATGTATGCAGAAAACGATAGAAAATATGATTTCACACATTTGTTTATATATTGATCAGTTAATATTTTTTAGAATTCACATTCCATGGAATCATCATTATAGAAGAAAAAAAATTCAGCTGTATCCAAGTGAAGAACAATGTCAGATGATTCGTGAAGCAGGAGGAGATATTCAACATGATATCGCATATCCAGCATATTATGACAATGTTCTGTATGATGGAGATATTCTCTGTACAAAGATTGGATGCAGGGATTTTGAAAATCATCAGGAATTAATGGATAACGTTGATATGGAATTTCTTGAAAATGTTGAGCATTATTATGAAGCATATAAATATTTTTATTTGACGTTATGGCTAGATCGTAAGCTGCATCCAGTGGAAATGGATCCCGAATCAATTAAATGATAATTGTATATTTGTAAAGAATTTTTTGGCTATATTAGCAAAATGGTGAACATATTTTAATATTGTACAAATATATGGACAGTAATAATGATCCAGTAGCATTATAATGTCATCACATTCAAGGAGATGACATTATGAAAGATACTGAAATCATTAACTTTTACAACAATCTAGATCAATATGCAAAGGATAAAATC
>NZ_JBQHWJ010000068.1:0-8971 GCF_052064035.1 Bulleidia sp. HCP3S3_C9
ATTATTGTTTCAGCTAACCGGTCAAGATCAGCAGATTCAATTTTACGACAGGTACTTTTTTATTTCATTCTTCCTTTCCACTTCTGCATTTACATGTTACAGGAAGCTCTACTATGTATATTCACAAGTTTTTCCCATTCTCCAAAAAATAATTCGTAATTTTGAGTATAATGGTTTAGGTGGTGATAAATTTATGAACGAAATGACATTTTTAAAAAACTTAGATTTTATTCGTACAGGCGGTTCAAAAGAAGAATTAAAAGCCGCTGAATTTATTCAGGCAGAATTACAAAAGCTTGGATTAAAAGCAAAAATCGAAGACTTCTCAGTCCATGCTTCCACAATTTCAAAAGCAGAACTGGAAGTAACAAAACCATACAAGAAATCTATTCCTTGCACAGGCTACATGAACAGTGTTTCCGCAGAACTCACAAAAGACATGTACTATCTCAGAAACAAGAACGATGAAAGAGATTTACAGAACATCAAAGATAAAATTGTATTTTTAGATGGTGGTCTTCCTTACTGGACATATAAATCACTTATTGAAAATGGTGCAGCTGGTTTTATCACATGTAATGGAAATCTGCACGATGACGATACAGATATTGACTGCAAAGAAATTCGTGAACCATTAGAAAAACTTGGTCAATTACCAGGTGTAAATATCCACCTCAAAGATGGATATCCAATGATTCAAAACAATGCACAGACTGTAAAACTCACATTAAAACAGACAACTGTCAAAAACGCAAAGAGCAGAAATGTTGTATGCAAGATCAAAGGGCAAGATGATGAAATCATCGTCTTCTCTGCACATTATGATTCTGTTCCACTTTCTCATGGCATCTATGACAATGCAACTGGTGCATTAACAATCTATAAACTCGCAGAATACTTTGCATCCCACAAACCAAAGCATACACTTGTATTTGTATGGTGCGGAAGTGAAGAAAGAGGCTTGCTTGGTTCCATTGCTTTCTGCAAGAAACATCAGAAACATCTCAAAGACTATCGTCTGAATATCAATGTCGATATGATTGGTTCTCATTTAGGAGAATTTGATACACGTGTATCCGCAGAAGATAAGCTTGCACATTACATTGATTATTTCTCCAGTGAAGTTGGATTTGCCAATAAGGTAACAACAGGTGCATATCCAAGTGATTCCACTCCATTTGCATCCAATGGCGTACCATCCTTAAGTTTCGCTAGAAATACACATCTTGAACCAATCCATTGTAAATATGACGACATGAGTACTGTCAGTGAAAAGAATATCAAGGAAGATATTGCATATATCTTAGAATTCTCTAAGAGAATGGCTAACAGTGCACTCATTCCAGTCAAAAAAGAAATTCCAGAAAACATTCAAAAGAAACTGGATGAATACAACTACGTAAAGAAACCAGAATAAAGGAGCAACTATGATTTTAGACGAAATTGATCCATCTTTATTAGATTTAGCAAAACAGGCAGATGCAGAATGCAAACCCATCTATGATGAAATAGATAACATCTGCTTCTATCATTCCAACCGTATCTTATCTGCATTTATTGAAAACAATGTATCGTATTCAGACTTTGCGGAACAAAATGGATATGGTGACTATGATGAAGGAAGAAACAAGCTAGAAAAAATCTTTGCTGCAGTACTTGGATGCGAAGACTCTCTTGTCCGTCCACAGATCATGTCAGGTACAAATGCATTGTATTTAACATTCTCATCTCTTTTAAAGCCAGGAGATACAATGATTTCTTTAACAGGAACTCCATATGATTCCTTACAGGAAATGATTGGTCTATCTGGAGATTCCACACAGTCATTAAAAGCAAATGGTGTTAAATATGAACAGATCGATCTTTTAACACTAGAAAACGGAGACAATGATTTTGATGAAGAAACAATCGTGAAACGTCTAGAAAGAAAAGACGTAAAACTTGTTGAAATCCAAAGATCAAGAGGATACTCCGCAAGAGCATCTCTAACAATCGATAAGATTGAAAAAATCATTCAGGCCATTCGTTCCGTCAATCAGGATGTCATCATCATGGTAGACAACTGCTATGGAGAACTTGTTGAATACAAAGAGCCAGGACATGTTGGTGCCGATGTCGTTGTTGGATCACTCATGAAAAACCTAGGTGGCGGCATTGCTTCTACAGGCGGATATGTTGCGGGAAGAGAAGATCTGATTGCAATGGTTGCCGACCGTTTAACTGCTCCTGGTATTGGTAAAAATCAAGGTGCAAACTTCAACCAGAATAACGCATTCTTCAAAGGCATATTCATGGCGCCAAACGCCGTCAAAGGTGCACTCAAGACACAGGTATTTGCATCATGGATGCTCGAAAAGCTTGGATATAAAAATGTCGCTCCAAAATGGAACGATAAGCGTACAGATATTATTCAAACAGTAGAACTCGGAAGTGAAGAAAACCTTGTACATTTCACACAAGGCATTCAAGAATCCTCACCAATTGACTCCTTTGTAAGAGTCATGCCAGCACCAATGCCAGGCTATCCATTTGATGAAGTCATGGCATGTGGAAGCTTCACAAACGGAAGTACAATCGAATTAAGTGCAGATGCTCCAGTTGTTCCACCATATACACTATATATGCAGGGAGGATTATCCTTCGAATATGGAAAACTATCCATCCTGCTTGCACTCACACATATTAGAGAAACATTATAACTTAAAGGCCTGATGATTCAGGCCTTTTTTCGGATGATTAAAACAAATCTGAATGAGAACCTGTACGAATTAACTTCAATATTAATTCTTCACTTTCAATCTGATAAACCAAAAACCGGTCTGGTTCTATGTGTAGTTCCCTCATGTTCTTGTAGTTTCTTGAATTCACTAGAGAATGATCCATATACTTGACGGGTAATTCTTTCTGCAAACACAACACCTCAATTACTGTTCGCATTTTTCTTTGTCAAACCCTCTTTTTATCGCAATTTTGTAGTCCTTTTTGAATTGTGATGTAAATTTTACTTTAAGCATCCAATGCCTCCATTAAATCATCAATCGAATCATATGGTCCTGACATATGCTTATCGTTTTCTGCATCTTTCATAGCCATATATGTTTCCTGATTTGGCTCTCCATCTGCAATCACAGGAAATGGCAATCCATGACAGCGCAATGCTTGAATATAAAACATTCCTGTTGCGGTACTCAAATCTAATCCAAGAGATTGAAATAAGTCAGATGCTTCTTTTTTTAAAGCTGGTTCAATTCTAATTGTTAAATTACTCTTTGTCATAATTGTTTACTCCCTTATACAATAATAGAATAATACATACATTCATTTTAAGTGCATTGCACATAATTTTTGTCAAAAATCACAATAAATAACATAAAAAGCCTGAAATATAATATTCCAGACTTCCATAATTATAGTTACATGTAAATCCAACAATAAACCAATATTATTCGTTCAGCAGCTTCCTTTTTGTCCGCCATCAATGCGGATAATTGTATTATTAATATAATCTGCTTCTTCACTGATCAAGAATTTAACAAGATATGCAACTTCTTCTGGTTTTCCATAGCGTTCCACCAGAATTTTTTCACATTCCTGTTTCAGAAAGTCTTCATCATACCCATCCAGTTCACTCTCTGTTCCAATAAACCCAGGCGCAATTGCATTCACATGAATATATGGTCCCCACTGCATCGCAAGATCATGCGTTAAGGCATTTAATGCTGCCTTTGAAACATCATAATCAATACTCATTGGATAATACGTATTCATGCCATTCGTCGAAGAAATATTAATAATTCTTCCATACTCTTTCTCCATCATGTGATGGGATACTCTTTTCGCACAGTTAAATGCACCAACGACATTCACATTCATTGTCTGTTGAAATTCTTCACTTGTTTTCAAATGGAAAAGATTAGATAGATCAATTGCCGCATTATTCACTAAAACATCAACACTGCCCATCTTTTCTTCAATTTCACTCACCATCGCATCCACCTGTTCCACACTAGAAACATCAGCCTGAATCGCTAATACATCCACACCACAGGATGCAATGAGTTCTTTCTGTAAAGACAATGCTTCTTGTTTTGAATGCAGATAATTGATCACAATATCATATCCATTCTTTGCAAGTTCTTTTGCAATTGCTTTACCAATGCCTTTTGCACTGCCCGTAATCAATACAACTTTATTTTTCATACATCGAAAAAAAGAGCTTAGAATTAAGCTCTTGAAGAATACTTTCCATCAGAAGTAGAAACAAGAATTTTTTCTCCTTCTTCAATAAATTGAGGAACTCTGATTGATAGACCAGTATCTGTAACAGCGTCCTTTGTCTGAGAGGATGGAGCACCCTTGATTGCAGGTGTTGTTTCTGCAACTGTCAATTCAACCTTATCAGGAACAACGATTGCGATAACCTGTCCTTCAAAAATCTGAAGAATAACATCCATACCTTCAATTAAGAAATACTTATTCATTCCAACATGTGCATCATCTAATTCATATGTTTCAAATGTTTCCATATCCATGAAATAGTAGACATCACCAGCAGAATAAGAATACTGTGCAGACTTCTTTTCAATCATTGCTGCTTCAAACTTTGTAGAAGCGTTAAAGTTTCTTTCCTGTGTAGAACCTGTTTTCAAGTTCTTCATCTTTGTTTTCAGAATTGCTGCACCCTTACCAGGTTTTACATGCATAAAGTCAATGACTTGCCATGGATCACCATCAACCATGACTGTTAATCCAGTTTTAAAATCTCCAGCTTCAATTGCCATAATTTATTACCACCTTTTTTATTTATAATTCCTCTGTCATTTTACCAATAACACTATTATTTATCAATATTTTTAGAAAAGTGACTTCTTTTCTTCCTGGTGAGATTTAATATACTTGCTCCACTTGATATAGCCATATGTTGTATTTGTAAAGTATCCAAGTTTCAATACAAGCAATACATACTGACCAGACAGGATATTGATGATTGCTTCTAATGCAGCGCAAATATACCACGCAATCCACTGCTCTCTGAGTCTAAAGAAGATGAACAAACCATTTGCGACACCAACTGCAGAAGCACATGCATCAATATATGTAATAGCTGTTTCTAACTGCTCATTACCACCTAAGAAATCTGTTTGAATATCCAATCCACTTAAGAAGTAACCAACAACAAAAGTCCATACGATGATTGCTAGAATAATCAATACTTCCTGATAGCCTTTTAATCTTCTAACAGCTGTCAATTCATCACTTTCGTCATCCTTATGCTTACTCCAGTTAATATAGCTCAAGATATCAATTGGCAGCCAAAAGAATAATGTTGTTGCAATTGTCGCAAAACGATACATCAATACAAGACATGTTGCAATTTCTGTAATCTCTACAAGTACAGATACAAGGAAGTTGTATCTAGACTGTTTAGAAATCAACAATTCACAAAGGATATTCAAGAACGTATCTAGCAGATACAACAACATGATAATGATGCCATTTACACCATTTGCGCTGTCTTCAGGGAATGCTACCGCAACAATTGTTGCAAGCACCATGATTGTTAAGAACCAGCACTTTTCATATGTTGTAAAAGCTTTTGCGAATGTATACATGATCCATACAGATACAAACAAGATTAATAATGCAATACCTAAATTAAACACAGGCATTAAAGCATTGGCTTCTGTCTGATGAAATACATACTGAACTTCCTGTGCAGTAGGATCCTGATGATCAAAATACAACATTGTTCCATTATCTGTCTGATATTCATAGCCAGTAATAGAATCAATATCTAGATCCTCATATTCTTCATAAGAATATGAAACAATCAACTTTGCATCACCATTTACAAAGGTAACATCACAAACAGTTGAATCTTCATCATAATCTTCTGCTTCTGTATCACGATCCATTTCTAAACTTTGAATAAAATGGATATCCCCATAATTGGCATTTAGTTTTTTGAAACCTGTAAAGAAAGAAAATAATGATCCAATCACAAGCAAACTCATCACGGCAAGCATGATTTTTCTGAGTTTTGGATTGGATTCTTTAAATGTTTTAATTTTTTCTAACATCTTAAAAAACCCCCAAAGCATTTTATACTTCTACTGTAGAGGGTTCAATATTTTTTTTGTTGAATTTTGCGATTGTCTGAATCAATTCATCTACTTTTAATGGCTTTGTTAAATGCGCAGCCATTCCAGATTCTTTTGACTTTGCAATATCTTCTTCAAATGCATTCGCACTGCAGGCAACAACAGGAATATCTTTCGCATCTTTTCGATCTAGATTTCGTAATGCTTTACAAGCTTCATATCCATTCATAACAGGCATCATGATATCCATCAAAATAATGTCAAAGAAATATTCTTCATGCTGCATAAATTGTGTAACAACATCTTTGCCATCCACTGCTTCATATACAACTGCACCATTATCTTCCAATAATGTTTTCGCAATCTCACGATTCAATGCATTATCTTCCGCAAGCAATACTTTCACACCAGTAATGGAAACATGTTCGGATGTATCAATTTGAGAAATCTCATATTGTTTTTCAGCAATTTCAAATGGAATACGAATCGTAAAGTGACTGCCAACATTTAATACACTCTGAATATCAATGGTTCCATGCATCATATTAATCATTTGTAGAACAATCGCCATTCCAAGACCACTGCCTTGATATGAAGTTCTATTTTCATGTTCCTGTACAAATGGCTCAAAAATGTGTTGAATAAATTCTTCACTCATTCCGATACCTGTATCCTGGATATCAAATTGAATCATTGCTTTTCCATCATTCATTTCACATTCTTTGATACTGAAAGCAATGCTGCCATTTTTCTTGTTATATTTAATTGAATTATCTAACACATTCAATAGAATCTGCTTCATATATAAAGAAGATCCCATTAAATATGGATGTTGAATATCATCTTTCTGACATTGCAGAGTAATCCCGCAATTCTCAGCTTTCATCTTCGCAATCAGAAATACTTCATCAAACAGCTTTTCAATATTTAATGGTTCACAGACAATTTTAATTTTCTGACTTTCCAGTTTACTCAGCTGCAGCATATCATTCAATAAAGATAACAGATAATTCGCCGCAACTTTTGCTTTTGTACGATTCATTTTCAGCAATTCATACTCTTGTGGATGTCTAGAATCAATTTCAATCAGTCCAAGAATTCCATTGAGTGGTGTACGTATATCATGAGACATACGATTCAAGAAATCCGTTTTCACTTTCATTGCCTCTTCCAGCTGATTTCTAACATCCAATTCTCTTGCTAGAAATAACAGCCAGCCAGAAATCACAATAGATACTGCCTGCAATGGCAATCCATAGAAAAAAATCTGAATGATCGTAGAAATTGTAGGTAAACACACATAAGAAATCGCAGACAGAAGTTCATTTCTACGCAGATCATTTCTAAAATAATATAAAAGATAGATAAATATCAATATTCCTATGATTGTTGGAATCTGACAAATCGGAAAATATTTTGTTCGATGATAAACGTTATTTGCATCAAAATAATAATAGATTTCAAAGTATTGTGATAGAACAACAAACGCAACAGAAATTCCTACTAAAACCAGATGAAATGAAATAGTATTTTTTTACGTTTTAATACGTTTGTTAAAGAATCATATAAATACTTCGCAAGCAATCCCATTTCAAGATAATTAAACATAAATACAAGAGGATTGCATAAATGTGTCATTACATATCCAAATTCACTCGTATTTCCTTTATAGAATTCCGCAAGACAATCACTTATTAATAACAATGCGCCTAAAAATACGATCCATAAAATATCTTTATCTTTCTGATTCTTGTTTTTCTGCAGACACAAAATACTTAAAATGATCAAGCTTATAATGAATGCAACGAATTCAAAAGAAATAATAAAAATGCTTAAAACACTCATCCCATCTATCTCCGTGGAATATTTTATCATAGTTCTTAAAAAATGCATTGACGTATCTACCTATTATGATGTAAAATACTTAAGCGTGATGCACCAGTGGTGGAATGGCAGACACGTACGCTTGAGGGGCGTATGGAGAGATCCGTGCAAGTTCAAGTCTTGTCTGGTGCACGATAGTTCAGCAAATGCTGAACTTTTTTTATATTTTTCTTACATTTTTTTGATGAATTATATACAATTTCTTTATTCAATTAAGGAGTTTTCAAAATGTTAAGAATTGCAATTTGTTGTGGTGGCGGTTTTTCTTCCAGCGCTTTAGCCGCTCACCTGGAAAAAGAATCCGAAGAAAAAGGATTAAAAGAAAGAGCATCGTTTATTTTTATTCCTATTCTACATTTATTAGACCGTATGGATGAAGTTGATGTAGCGATGGTTTGTCCGCACATGGAGATGCAGGTACGCAAAGACGCTCCAAAATACACAATTCCTGTAACGATCATTCCTCCACGTCTATATGGTTTAATGCCAGCACAGTCTTTCATTGAAGATGCAGAAGACATTTATGATTTATGGAAAAATGGAGCTAAAAACATGGTTACTTTCCCTGAAGAACCTCGCCCATTAGCTGTAAAACGTACAATTTCTCATAGAAGATGGCTTAATGGTGAAAAAACAGACTTCACAAAATTCTAAAACTTATCTTCGGATAGGTTTTTTATATTCATAACAGAAAGGGCTGCACAATGACTAAAGATCTCACACAAGGCAACCTAATTAAAAATATTATTACCAATTGTTGCCGTAAAGCCCCTCGCTTTAGCAATAGGGATATAAGGCGACTCATGCAATAATTATACTGCTGAAAGATATCTAATTTCTATTGAATTATATACGTCACAGCAGTATAATATATGTATGGAATATAAATCTAATCATAATATTGTCTATTCCTGCAAATACCATGTGGTATGGTGTCCTAAGTATCGACGTTCTGTTTTGATAAACGGTGTTGATGTTCGTTTGAA
>NZ_JBQHWJ010000069.1:0-8095 GCF_052064035.1 Bulleidia sp. HCP3S3_C9
AGATGCATGAAAATGCACCTCAAAATATTTGAACATCGATTTTTCTTCAAGACCTCATGAACATCATGTTATTTTGGAATATGTCAAAACCTCATCCAATTTTGGATATTCCTTTTTCTTATGTTTGTATAACTATTTTATAACTATAGACTATGATATTTATAAATAAATGTTATAATACCAAAGGCTTAGAAAACTAAGCTTGCTTAATGAAACCACCAATACTAGTCTCCCTATAACAAGTATTGGTGGATTTTTATAGTTATTTTAAAGTTATGAAAATATAAAGTGTTTTAATATGCAAAATTTAAGCGCTTACACTATTGATTTTCAATATTTTCATGTATTATAATTTTCTTGCAATTTTCCTAAGGCATAATAGGATGATTGTTCGACAATTACATAAGCAAAAATAATGAAAGTTATTGACGCAAAGCCACGGGTCTAAGTTAAATTAGTGATAACATGATCGCCGAGTTGCAACACAGCAAAAAAGTGTTTTTGTTGTTTTTTTATTTGCTTGAAATTATCGAGGAGGAGGAAAGATGTATGCACAATAATTTTTGGAAGAAGTGTTTTTCAGTATTTGTTGCATTACTGATGATTTTTTCTAATGCACAAAATTTAGTTTATGCGGAAGGAGATGAGCATAGCAAACCGTTAAATGAAAATGCCAGTTCTCTATCTGTTTCTTTAAATGTTGATGGAGCAGAAATTAAATCAGGTGAGACTGTTGAAGTAAATTATTCACAATCTTTAGAAATGAATATTGCTTGGAATTTTGCAAACGGTGAATATCCACAATCAACTGAAGATAAACTTACCTATCAAATTCCAGCAAATATTCATGCTACTGATTCAAGTGGACCATTAATGGATGGGAATGTACAAGTTGGTACGTATACTATTACAAATAATACGATTACAATCCAGTATAATGATGAAAACTTTATTCATGGGGATGGAAGAAAAGGAACATTAAGACTAAGTGGTTCATTTGATAATAGCCAATTAAATGATGGTCAAGGTGGACAAACTTCTTATGAGTTTCCAGGCGCAGGTACTATTACCGTAAAAATGAAAAGAAATGATGCCAATGATGGTGTTAGTATTAAAAAAACTGGTGGACAAGTTAACAAAGATAATGATGGTAATTTGTATGCTGATTTTATCGTTGCAATACATTCAAAAGGTGATAATACAAATGTCGTATTCTCTGATTCTATGGGATCATATATGACACTTAACGGCACTGTTTCTTTCTTTTCTGATGAAGCATGCAACACACTTGTACAACCACAGCCAATGAGCACAACTGTAGCAAATAGCACATTTGCATATACGATTTCTAAAATGAATGATAATGAAACAATTTATGCAAAGTACAGAGTAAATGTTGATAAAAAATTTACATATAATGATGATTGTGTAGCAAAAACAAATAAAGCTTCAGTTAAGAGCAAAGAACATGATAGTGAAACAAGCAAGGAGATTCAGCTTCAAATTTCAGATGATTTAAAATATCCAAAGATTTCAAAAGAAGGAAAGAAAGAAGCGGATGGCGTTATTGCGTGGACAATCAATTTTGGTAAAGCAGGTTATGATATTTCTGGTTTGAAATTGAAAGATATTTTGAAGACAGAAGCTAGTGATGATTATCTTGCATCTCAATTTAAAAAAGATTCTTTTACAGTAAGCCCTGCAGTAGATGGTTTAACATTTGATTCTTTGACAAGCGAAAATGGTTTTACTATGCCTGAAGGATCTAATGGTGAATATACAATTACTTATCAGACAACGTATACACAGCCAACAGATTCCACGAAAAACTATAAAGTTAACAATACAATCACTGAATATCCATATGGCGATAAGTGGGAATATTCTAAAGATAGTAAAAATGTAACAGTGTCAGAAAAATATGATTATGTACAAAAAGATTTCATTTCATTTGACGAAAAAAGTAGGGAAGCTTTATGGAAGGTAACTGTACATGTTCCAGAAACTGGAATTGCAGATTTAAAGGTTGCAGATGAAATTCCTGACGGAATGGAATTTGTAAATGATTCATTATCTGATTTGAGTAAAGGAGTAAAGACTCCAACTATTTCTGAGAATAAAGAAAAAAATAAAGTGGACTTTTTATTTGGAAATGTGACAAAAGGAACGATTTCTTTTACATATAAAACTAAGATAACAACTGTTCCTGAAAAAGATACTACGTACAATAATAAAGTGCGTGTTTATGAAAAGGATAAAAAATTAGGAACAGATGAAGCTGAATATGAATTGAAATTTAAACAATATTTATCAAAAGATGCAGATTGGAATACTTTTAAAGTTGAAGGAAACGATGTTTCTACTTCAATTCCATGGGTTTTAACTGTTTCTAAATTGCCTGCTGATGCAAAAAATGTTGTTATTACGGATACTTTACCTTCTAATTTAAAGATGGTAGAAAATTCTCTAATGATCAAAGAAAATTGGAGTAATATCATTGACTCATCTAATGTAGATGTTGAACTTACAAAAACTTCTACTGGAAATGTTATTAATTTCAAATTAAGTGATAACTTAATTGAACTGGCAAAGAGTAAAGATATACAAATCTTTTTTAATACAACATATGAAGATTTAAGTAAAGTTCCATCTGGCAGTATCGAATATAAGAATACAGCACAAATCAAAGTTGATGATTATACGGCACCTGCTGTGTCAGCGAGCAGATGGCAACAATATAATTCTAAAGATATTTTAAACAAAGATGGTGTTTACAATGATGGCGAATCATTTATTCACTATACAATTTCTGTGAATAAATCTAGTGCTGATTTAAATCCAAATGGAGATACTTTAACATTGGAAGATACGATTGGATCTGAAATTGATTTTCAATTAGGAACTCTAAAAATCAATGGGGCTTCAGCTACTGCTGATCAGTATTCCTATGATGATACAACTAGAAAAATAACGATCACAATTCCGGATAATCAATATGCAAAAATCACATATGATGGATATCCAAATATTGCTATTGGTGAAGAATTCACATCTGCTTCAAATAACAAAGTTGTTTTAAAGGGTGTAGATCATGTAAGTCCAGCTGATAAGAGTTTTGATAAAATTAAAGTTCATCAAAGTTCTGGCACATCTACATATAACGGTGTTTCTTTGACCGTATATAAGCAGGAAAAAGGTGTTTCTGCTAAGGCATTAAAGGGTGCTAAATTTGCTTTATACGAAGTTACAGTTGATGAAGGAAAAGAAACAGACGCTAAATTAGTAAGTGAAAAAATAACTGGTGATAGTGGATATGTCAGCTTCTCTGGTTTAAGCAGATCTGTACTTTATAAATTAGTTGAGACACAAGCACCTGACGGATATTTTTTGGATTCAACACCAAATTACTTGATGTTTAAAGATGCAACTAGAGCAACAGGTTTAATCACGCAAATCAAAGTTGGTGAAAAAGAATATAATGTGAATTTGATTGATTCAAAAGTTTACAATAAGCAAATAATCGTAGAAGACGAACCTGTTACGAAAGCAGGTAGTTTGAAATTAACAAAACATTTTGCAGGCTTGAATGACAATCAAATTGATTCATTAAAACAAAAAATTTCATTTGATGTTCAGAAAAAAGGCAGTTCGGACGCCACACATATTAATTTGAATGATCCAGGATGGGAAAAATCAAATGGAACATATTCATATACACTAACAAATCTTCAAATAGGAGATTATACAGTTACAGAAACTAATGCCTCTTTAAAGAACTATACTGTCTCAACTGTATATACATATTCTGTAGATGGTAAAGAATCGAAGCAAGTTTCTACGCAAAGTACAATTTCTGTTGAAGATGGAAAAGTAACAACTCTTAATATTACTAACACATATGAAAAACAGACTACTTCTTATTTTGTACAAAAAGTATGGGAAGATAACATTAATCAACAAGTTAGACCAGATAGTGTAACAGTACAGCTGTATGCAGATAACAATCCAGTTGAAGGAAAAACTGTTGTTTTAAGTAATGGTAACAATTGGGAGTATGAGTGGACAGGATTGGATGAGTACAATGCTGACGGTAATAAAATTACCTATTCCGCAAAAGAAGTTGGTGGTAATCCAAACTATTCCGTTTCATATGACGGAAATAAAATTACAAATACTTTAAACACTACTTCCTATCAGGTTGAAAAGGTATGGATTGATAATAACAATGCTGCAAAGAAGAGACCATCTAAAATTACTGTTCAATTACAAAGACAGGCAAAAGGTTCTGATGCAATTGAGCCTGTTTCTTCTGTAGAATTAAATGAAACAAATAAGTGGAAGCATACTTTTGATAACTTATTGATTGCAAATAAAGATGGTAAAGTATATACATACACCGTTGTTGAACCTGATGTAAATAGTTATGCTTCTGATGTGGTTCTTAAGGATAAAACATTTGTAATTACAAATACATATCAGGAACAAGGTAAAAATATTACAATTTCTAAGACTGATGGAAACAATGTAGAAATTGCTGGAGCATCATTAAAACTGTCTCGTATCAATGATGATTCCAAAGAAGAAATTGCTTCCTGGACTTCTGGACAAGATGGTAAAGCACATGTTGTAACAATCAATCCTGGTACATATTATCTTGAAGAAACAAGTGCTCCTGAACATTTCAAGATTGCAGAGCCAATCAAATTTGAAGTTGCTGCAGATGGAAATGTTTATATCATTACAACGAATGAACAAAATGAATCTATTAAAACACATTGTGTAAACAATGTTGTTCAAATGGTAGATCAGAATATCGAACAGACTTCTTACTCTGTACAAAAAGTTTGGAGTGACAATGAAAATGCTGCAAAGAAGAGACCATCTGAAATTACTGTTCAGTTACAAAGAAAACTATCAACGGAAGAAAATTATTCCAATGTAGGAAACGTTATAACTTTAAATAATAAAAATAATTGGGAGTACATTTGGGGTGCATTAGATGCAACAGATCAGTCTGGTAATTCTTATACATATCAAGCTGTAGAAGTTGGATTAGTAAATGGATATATTAGTTCATCAGTGAATGACGGGAATAAAACTACAATCAATAATACAATAACTTCTGTAAACGTTTCTAAAGTTGATATTTCTTCAT
Source organism: Bulleidia sp. HCP3S3_C9 (assembly GCF_052064035.1). Taxonomy (NCBI): domain Bacteria; kingdom Bacillati; phylum Bacillota; class Erysipelotrichia; order Erysipelotrichales; family Erysipelotrichaceae; genus Bulleidia; species Bulleidia sp. HCP3S3_C9. Next base: position 5,156 of record NZ_JBQHWJ010000069.1, read on the forward strand.
TACAAGAATTAGAAGGCGCACATATTCAGGTTCTAGATGGAAATAAAGTCGTAGAAGAATGGAATTCTACATCTGAAACACATAAAGTTTGTGGTTTAGAAACAAACAAACTATATACATTACATGAAACAATCGCACCAGATGGCTATACATTGGCAAGTGACATCCCATTTAAATTAGATGATAACGGCCATGTAGTTGTTACAGATTCTAATCAAAATTCTATTTCTGAAAATGGCAGTATTTTATTGAAAGACGCATTAACATCGATTCGAATTTTAAAAGTTGATGCTGCAACAAATACACCATTAGCAGGTGCACATATTCAAATCAAAGATGGTGAAACTATTGTTCAAGAATTTAATTCTACTGAGGACAATGCAGGAATTCAGATCAATGGATTGAAGACAGGTGTTGTTTATACATTACACGAATCATCTGCTCCAGCTAACTATACATTAGCAACAGATACTACATTTAGTTTGAATGCGGATGGATCAATTAATCTTGAAAAAACAAACACTGATTTTGAAATTAATAATGGTTCCATTGTTCTTTCTGTAAAAGATGTTCAGATTTCTAAAACTACATATTCCGTACAGAAAGAATGGGACGACAATAACAACGCATTGAATAATCGTCCTTCTACAATTCAAGTACAGCTTCAAAGCAAACTTGGAGATGGTGAATTCACAAATGATGGTGGCGCAATTACCTTAAGTCAAGATAACAATTGGACATATACATGGAATGATCTTCCATCTTCAAATGATGAAGGTACAAAGTATACATACCAGGCTGTTGAAGTAGGAAAGTCTGAAAATTATCTAGATCCATCATATCGTTATGATGATTCTAAAAAAATACACGTTATTACAAATAAATCTTATCCAGTTGTAGAAATTTCTAAAACAAATGTCTTAGGGGATGAAATTCAAAGTGCAGTGTTAACACTTGTTGATACAAATAAAAATGAAGTTGCACGTTGGACAAGTGGCAGTGAAACAAATGAAGATGGAACAATCAAGCCACATTACGTTCAGGTTGCTCCAGGAACATATACATTGCATGAAGAAGCAACACCAGATAACAATTATGTATTAGCACAGGATATAACTTTTACAGTAAATGAAAATGGCGTTGTAACAATGAATGATACAGTTGTTGATCACGTTACAATGGTTGATGAATACAACACACATCTAATTAATGTTTCTAAAGTAGATATCAGTGGTAATGAAATTGCTGGAGCTAGCATGAAGATTACTGGTACTCCAACAGGTTCTGAATCTAAGATAACACCAATTGAGTGGGTTTCTGGATCTGATGGCAATAATGAAGATGGAACATTAAAAAATCATGTCGTTTCTTTACAGCCAGGAAATTACACACTAGAAGAAACAGCAGTTCCTGATGGAAATGTATACGTCAAGGCGGCTAATATTAACTTTACAGTCAATGTTGATGGTACAGTAAAGGTTGCTGATAATGAAGCTGGTGATACAGTGACAATGGTTGATTACTATTCTGATCATGGTATTGTCATCTCAAAACAGGATGTCAATGGTGCTGCAGTAAAGGGTGCTTTATTAAAACTATTTGATAAAGAAAACAATGAAATTGCATCCTGGGAAACAGATGGCATTACAGATCATCAAGTTGAAGTACAGCCAGGAACTTATACATTACACGAAGAAGCAACACCAGATAACAACTATGTATTAGCGCAGAATATTACTTTTACAGTCAATGAAAAAGGTAAAGCTCTTATCAATGGTAAAGAAGTTGAAAAAGTTGTTATGGTTGATACATTTGCACCTCATGATGTTGTTATTTCTAAAACTGATTTGAATGGCAAAGAACTGAAGGGTGCTAAGCTTGAAGTAACAGGCGTTGAAGAAGGTGGAGGTGAAATTGAAAAGATTTCTTGGATATCTGATGGCAATACAAAGAATATTTCTGTAAAGCCAGGCACATATACGCTTCATGAAGAAGCAACACCAGACAACAATTATGTATTAGCGCAAGATATTACATTTAAAGTTGACAGTGAAGGTACAATCTCAGTTGATGGTAAACCGGTTGAACGCGTAACAATGGTTGATGACTATAATAATCATCCTGTTGAAATCTCTAAGACTGATGTTGGTGGAAAAGAACTAGCAGGCGCACAATTGTCTGTAGTAGATACGAATGGAATAACGATTGATTCCTGGACAAGTTCTGCAAAGATTCACAAAGTCACAGTCAAACCAGGAACATATACACTTCATGAAGACTTATCTCCTGTTGGATATAAAATTGCAAAAGACATTACATTTGATGTAGATATTGAAGGCAAAGTTACTGTGAATGGCAAGAAGGTTGATCAGGTAGTCATGGTTGATGAAGATCAAACATATGACATTGCAATCAGTAAACAGGATATTACGAACAATAAAGAACTTCCTGGAGCGAAGTTATCTCTCAAGGATACAAAAACAAATAAGGTTGTTGAAACATGGACAAGTGCTTCTGAAGCACATGTAGTAACAGTTGTTCCTTCAACATATGAATTAAGTGAAGTTGCATCTCCTAACGGATATGAGATTGCTGAAAAAATCACATTCACAGTCGAACGTGATGGAACAATTACAATTGATGGAAAGAAAGTTGAAACTGTAATTATGCAGGATCAGCCAACAAAACCAACAGTTGATACTTCTGATCACAACAATATCGTATTCTTTGGAATCACTGGAGTGATTTCTCTTGGATTAGCATTCATGATGCTTCTAACAAGAAAAAAAATTCATTAATTTATGACTAGAAAGCAGTTGAAAACAGGCACTCCAAAATTGGATGAGGTGTCAAGAAATTGATTTTCAAATAACATGAGGAATTGAAAGAATTTCAACACCTCAAACAACTTGAGCGACGAGAAGTACATATGGTGACAGA
>NZ_JBQHWJ010000070.1:0-7661 GCF_052064035.1 Bulleidia sp. HCP3S3_C9
CTCAGTGCTTTTTTTATGATTTCAGATTTAGATGCTTTGGATTTGTCCAGCCACGAAATAATATCTTTATCCTTGTCAAGATTAAACCATACAGTTACTCTTGTCATCTTGTTTTTCTGGTAATCCATATCATATTTGGCTTTGTCATTTTTAGATCTCATAGTCCTTACCTCACAGCTATATTATAGTATAACTAGCCGCTAGTTTAAAATATTTAAATTAAAACCTCACTGTTTTTTGTGAGGTTTTATTTGAAGGACTTTTTCAACAGTCTCGCCTAAGCATTCTTTTTGATATATGCATTCATATAATAAACAATGTTTTCTTTTGGAATCAGAACAACTTCTTCATTCTTTTTATAATTCAATGTAATTCCACCAAACGTATCTTCTTGAAAAATTGGATCTAATAATGCTTTGATGTTCAATGTATAAGCACGAGCGGAACAACATTGATCAAACTTTTTCTTTGAAGTATAGACATGAAAGTAAAAACGATCATCCATCTCTACCTGCATATGTCCTGGATCAATCGATCCATCTTCAAGTGGTTCACCATAAATAATAATTTCATTATCATGAATGATTGCCTGTAGTAATTCATTCATCATTTTCTTTTCATTTTCTTCAGATGCATCTTCTAAATATACATGTGCTGCTTCTTCTAATTTTAATAATTCCTGCATGTTTTACCTCATCTTGAAAATAATTCTATCAGATATTTAAAATCTTTGTTATAATGGTTCACGTTGTTAACCAACAAAGGAGAGTATATATGAGTATTCGTATTATTACAGAATCATCCTCTGATATTGAACAGAGCATGGCAAAAGAATTAGATATTACAGTTTTACCAATTCATTTACATATTGGTAATGAAGATTATATTGATGGTTTTACGTTAAGTAAATCACGCTTCTATGAGCTATTGATTGAAGAAGATGCACTGCCAAAAACATCACAGATCACACCGTATGAATATGAACAAGCAACAGATACAGATGATGAATGTATTATCATCACAATTGCATCAGAACTAAGTGGATGCTATCGCAATGCATGCTTTGCTTCAGAAGAAAAGAACAATGTCCATGTCATTGATTCAAGAAGTGCATGTTTAGGACAAGGTCTTCTTGTTAAGCGTGCAGTACAGTTAAGAGATGAAGGAAAGACATGTCAGGAAATTGTTGATACCTTAGAAAAAGAAAAGAGCCATGTACGTATCATCGCATTGATGAATACACTGGAATATCTAAAAAAAGGTGGAAGAATTTCTGCAGTTGCGTATGCGGCAGGTTCTCTTCTTGGCATCAAACCTGTTATTTCTATTGAAGATGGTCAAATCATTACCGTAGGAAAAGCAAGAGGATCTAGAAGTGGAAATAACATGCTTGTCAGCCAGATTGATAAATATGGCGGAATTGATTTCTCACGACCATTTGCTTTAGGCTATTCAGGTCTTTCTTCAGCTAAACTAGACAAATACATCAAAGATTCTTCTGCATTATATGAAGGAAAAACAGATAACCTTCCAATTACACAAATTGGACCAACCATTGGTACATATGCTGGTGAAGATGCTATCGCACTTGCATGGTTCGATAATTCAAAATAAAAGAAAGCATCATACGCTTTCTTTCAGTCTTCGATAAATATCCTTATATTCTGCATCATCCATTTGATAAGAAATTCTCGCAAATGCTTCTAATACCAAAGAAGCATTTTTTGTCTGGAAACAAAGATCAAATGATTTCTTCATGAAGGAATCTTCTTTCATTTCCACAGAGATATCATCTGTATTTCCACACCTCGATTGACACAATTTACATCCAGGAGAAATCTTATCTTTCTCTTCATGAATCAAAGCAATCAATTGCTGAGGATCATTTTCACTATGCAGAACATCCATCAAAATCTTTTCCGTATTCGGTGTTTTTGTATTTGCAGCACACACTCTAGCAAGCCCAAAACACGCCGCAATGACAATTTGATCCATGATTACTTCTGAGGAACAAGACCCTGGTTCATAGAAACTGGTCTTGTTTTTCTGACTCTGCCAATCTTGAAGATACCGGAAGCTGTAATAGAGATTTCATTTGCGCGTCCAGGGTATTTTTCCTGATTGTTTTCTCTCACATATGCTTTTCCCTGAATCAGTACACGATCACCTTCTTCTAAACCGTATACCTCATCTGCTCTCCAGTCTTTTGCAGTAAAGGAAACAATATCTCTAGAACCTTCTCCATTGGATTCATGACGGTAGTCTCTACAATTCAACTCTCTTAATAATGTAGAAATCTTGCGATCCTGGTTGTAGATAGAAAGTCTTCCAAATGCCATCTTCTGATTTTGATTTTCACCTAAATCTGTACGAATATGAACAATACCTTCTTCTTCAATCGTTCCAATCATTGTTACATAGTAACAAACGATTTTCTGTTCCGCATCACGAATCGTTTCAAACGCAAAATAATCTTTATGTCTTTCTGCCATTATTTATCTCCTTTATCATTCATTGCGATGTTTGCCATTTTCATCGCTCCCTGCTGTGTTTGACATCCTGCTAAAAATCCAGAAGGATGACAGAAGATTGCATCTTCTACCCCACTGCATTTCTGTAATTCTTCTTTTCTAAGACCATACCATTCCTTTGGAAGTGGATGTCTATAAGATGTACGATCTGATGGATCATCTAACACACATTGAATATTCCAGCCACCTCTTAAAGCAGGTGAAATCACATACCATAGATCTTCTGCCTTTGGATTGCTATTTGATTGTGAAGTAACAACACCCTGCCATGGTGCAAAGTGTTCAAGAATCATTAGATGTCCTGCAGAATAATCAATATGCTGAAGGATATAATCCCTTCCATCCAGCGCATCCATAATAGAATCCAGACGATTCAAAAATACATCCTGTGCAAAAGACATTGCATCCATAAATGCTTCATATGGATCTCTGTCACTTTCCCAGCTAGGATTAAAATCTTTAATCACTTGTGAAATCGTAAATTCCGTCTGTGAAATATGCTGAATTGCTGATTTCTGTTTATCAAGAATGTTTGGCATCGATTCCATTGTATTCATAATATAGTCAAAACCATTATCATTTGCATCAATGCCAAGAACAAGAGATTTCTCCATCTTTGTATAAACAGAATCATAATACCTTTCTGGACAATTCTGTGTCTCTAAGATATCACGATAATATTTTCTCCAGACAAGCCCACAAGCTGCATATGGTACATCTGTTCCAGGATGTGTTTCATTTCTTTGTTTACATTCTTCCGTATGGTGGTCTAATTCTCCTCCACCAATATCAAAGATGATCCAGTTTTCTTTATCTTCAGGGACATCATCATCCCCGCCTCTTACAATATTGACATCATCACTCAGCAATGAAAGCATTGCTGCAGCAAATACGTCATCCGCATGGAATAATCCATTATGCGTAAATAGATTTAATTTATCAGGCATACAGGTGTTCTCCTAATCCAAAATGTATTATACAAAAAAAAGTTCATGAGTAAAGAGAAAACGGGATGATATATCCCGATTTTTCGTTAAAGTTCAATTGTACCTGTAATTTGAGATTCTGTAGGAACACAGATAATTACATTTGTTCCTGCTCTTTCAATCTTACCGTGCAAAGCATAAACTGTACCAGTTAAGAAATCGATAAATCGTTGTGCTGTCGCACGATCTAAGCGATGCAAATTCAAAACTACAGTATTTCCAGCAAGAAGTGCATCTGCACTGTTTCTTGCTTCTTCGAATGTTCTTGGTTCATAAAGATTGTAATCCATGAGTATTCTCCTTAATTTTACCCGTTTATTGTATCACTATTTTACAGTGTTTACTTTCACTTTTTCTTTTCAGCATGATACTTTTTACCAATCATGTCGTAATATTTCTTTAATTTACCTTCATAGGCAACATCACTCATCTCAAATAGTGAAACATTTTTGATTTTATCTGGTAAATATTGCTGTGGAACAAAATGATTTGGATAATCATGTGCATATTTATAGCCAACACCACGATCTAGTTTCGCTGCACTTTTATAATGTGCATCTTTTAGATATGAAGGTATTTCAAGATTACCTGTTTCCTGTACAAGTTCCATTGCTTTAAAGATACCTGCACTTGCAGCATTTGACTTAGGTGCACATGCAACATAGCACGCAGCATTTGCCAGTATGATCTGGCTTTCTGGCATGCCGACTCTTTCTACCGCTAAAGCTGCGTTTACTGCGACTTCCAGTGCTCTAGGATCTGCAACACCACACTCTTCACTCGCAGCAATCATGATTCTTCTTGCAATAAAGCGAATGTCTTCTCCAACCGTTAACATTCTAGCTAAATAATACAGCGTTGCATCTGGATCAGATCCACGCATGCTTTTGATAAAGGCAGAAATCGTATCATAATGATTATCACCTGTTTTATCATAGCGAATAGCACGCTTCTGGATGCATTCTTCAGCTACTTCTAAACTGATATGAACATTCCCATCTTCATCTGGATCTGTCGTAATAGATGCCAGTTCTAATGCATTTAATACCGTTCTAGCATCTCCATCTGCACTGTCTGCCAAAAATGCTTTTGCATCTTCATCAATTGTGACATTATACATGCCAATCCCTTTAATAGGATCATCCACTGCCTTTTGAATAAGATCCATAAGATCTTGTTTACTAAGTGGCTTTAATTCAAAGATTCTGCTTCTGCTTAAAAGAGCACCATTGACTTCAAAATATGGATTCTCTGTTGTAGCACCAATTAAAGTCACAGTACCATCTTCAACATATGGCAGCAAGAAATCCTGTTGTGCCTTATTAAAGCGATGAATTTCATCAATAAACAAGATTGTTTTCTTAGAATATTGTGCAAAATTCTCTTTTGCTTTTTCAACAATCAATTCAAGATCTTTCTTTCCAGCAATCGTCGCATTGACCTGTTCAAAATCAGCACTGGTTGAATTAGCAATCACTTTTGCAAGTGTTGTCTTTCCTGTTCCTGGAGGACCATAAAAAATGATAGAGCTGATCTGATCTGCTTTGATTGCACGATACAGCAGTTTATCTTTTCCAATGATATGTTTTTGGCCAATTACTTCATCCAGTGTTGCTGGACGCATACGTGCAGCGAGTGGTTCATCTTTTTTTCTTTCTTGTTCACTTGAAACTTCAAATAGATCTGTCATGTATTTATTCTATCAAATCCTGAAATATAAAAAAAGCAGTTTACCAAAATGAGTAAACCACTTTCTGATCTATTATTGTGCAGCAGATGCACCAGCAATGTGACCAAATGTGAAGATATCAGCAACAGCGTTACCACCTAGTCTATTACCGGCATGAATACCACCTGTAACTTCACCTGCAGCCCACAAGCCATTAATTGCATTGCCACTTTCATCTAATACTTCAGCATTTGTATTAATCTGAACACCACCCATTGTATGATGGATAGATGCTTTTCTTGGAGAGATTACAAAGCCTGCATCTGGATTGTTTTCAATTGCATCAATATCAATTGCTCCTGCAAGCACTTCTTTTCCAAAATCATCATCTTTCTGATTTGCTACATATGTGTTGTACTTTTCAATTGTTGCACGTAATGCTTCTTCAGAGAAAGCTGGAGCTGCTCCACCAGCACTTGTCTTAGAATTTTCAGCTAATTCTTTTAATGTTGAACCATACCATACATGTCCATTATCAACCATAGATTGTACTGTTGTTCCAAATAAACCATCATCTAAAGTTGCACCCTGTAATTCACCATTTTCATTTACATCCTTACCAGCGTAAATAATATAGAAGATTCCATTATCTAATGCTAAAGAAGCCTTAGCAAGTACATCACGTTCAGCATATTCATTCACAAAACGATTACCTTCGCCATCAATCCAGATCTGCTGAGAAGCATCACCCCAGATACCATCTGTCATTGTACCCTTGATAGGAGAAGAAGAAGGCATGAGCTGTACAACATCCAGTCCAACTGTACCAGCACCAATTTCCTGTGCCATAACAATACCATCACCTGTATTTGTACCAACGTTTGTTGTTAATGTATGATCTGTTAAATTATCACCCCAGTAGTTGTCATATTCCTTAACCATCTTAGGATTTGCACCATAACCACCAGATGTTAAGATAACACCCTTCTTTGTATTAACAGTAACCTTTGTACCATCTGCCTTTTCACAGTTTGCACCAACAACTTTACCATTTTCATCTGTAATCAATGACTTTGCGGCAACTTCTGTATAGAGCTTAACGCCTTCTTTTTCAGCAGCCTTTTTTAAAGTATCAATGAGTGGTGTAGAAGTCATGAACTTATGTGTTCTAGGCCACATTGCACCAAGAACTGTGAATAAAGATTTACCAGCACCCTTGCCATACTGACCTTCAACATTTAATGAGTCAACGCACCATTCATATGTTCCAAGTGCATTTTCAGCAAGTGTTCTAGCAAGATCGATATCACTGGCAACCCACTTGCCATCGTTCATCTGTCTTAAACCACCTGTATAGATGTGCCACATATGTAATTCAACAGAATCATATCCAGGCATATCCTTACCAACAGTCTTACCTTCATTTTCAGCATAGAATTTCTTAATATCAGCCTGCAAGTCAGCTAATACTTCTTTCCATTCAGGGAATGCATCAAAGTGTAGTTTTTCATCAGATGCCTTGAGTGCTAAATAGCCATCTAATGTTGTTTTCTGTGCTTCTGTTAAAATTGTTTCAGCCTGTGCATCGTCATCATTCGCATTGAATGCACCACCCTGCATTAATGTATTACCACCAGCAACAGAGCTCTTTTCAATCATGATAACTTCAGCACCTTCTTGTGCGGCAGTAGTAGCTGCAGAAAAGCCTGCACCACCAGCACCTACAACTAACAAGTCTGTATCCCAGACTTCGTCTTTACCAGCTTCAGCATGATATGCGTTTGCTTCGAGCTTGTCCATATCAAGACCAGCAGCCTTTGCAGCTTCACTAGCTGCACGCATAATCGCATTGGATGCAAATGTTGCACCAGTAACTGTGTCTAAAGTTGTTGTCTGATGCTCAACGATCTGTTGTGGAATTCTTTCCATTGCTACACTGGCAATGGATGGTGTTTCTGAAATTTCAGTTAATTCTACGTTTGTGATCTTTCCACCATCAACAGATAAAGTGACTGTTACTGGACCTTGCATACCTGTAGAAGAACCAGTAAAAGTCTTTCCAGAAGCGTTTGCAGTAGAACCTGCAGAGCTTGCACATCCAGCCAGCATTAAAGATGCAGCTAAAAGTGCTGTAAAAGATTTTTTCATTATTTTTCCTCCTCTTTTGAGGAGTGTATTATACAGTATTTCTTACCTTCTTGTAAATATTTTCACAATCAAAAATCAAATTTGGAACTTTGTTCCAATTTTACTGAATGAGCAAAAAAATAGGCTATATTAGCAAAATGGTGAATTCAAGAAATAGAATAAATGAAAAGATCATCTTTCTTCATGTCAGCACTACGGAAGAAATCTGTGATCTGATGCATTCTTTTCTTGATTGATAATAGAATTTCCTGTGTATCACAGCCTGTGTACTCTCTTGCCAGTGTGAATAGAGCTGCATATCTATTGATATACTTGCTCCCTACTCCA
>NZ_JBQHWJ010000071.1:0-7404 GCF_052064035.1 Bulleidia sp. HCP3S3_C9
CTTTTACCTCGCAGTTAAAGTGTATATCCAGCAATATGATTTTATTGTACTAAAAAGCGGACACTAAAGAGATTTCTGAACTTTTTTGAATCAGGTGGTCAGTTATGAAAACTTTTGACCTAAATACAGATGTTGCGATATAATGAAAATGTAATATTTGTATGCTTACAAACGGGTTTATAGTGTTGCCAATTTATATTTTTAGGAGGATAAACGATGAATCATTTACCTTTACATGTGCGTGTTCCAATCGAGGAAAATAATCCGAGTATTACTCGTTTGGAAGAAAAATGTATTAAATGCGGAATGTGTAAGGACGTATGTACAAATGCCATAGGTGTGCATGGTACATATACATTTGAGCAGACTTGTGGAGAGGCTGTGTGTATAAATTGTGGACAGTGTGCAAATGTCTGTCCAGTAGACAGTATTGTAGAAAAGTATGAATATTTGGATGTAAAGAGAGAGATTCAGAATTCGGAAAAGATTGTCATTGTAAGTACGTCACCATCCGTACGAGCTGCGCTGGGGGAAGAATTCGGTATGCCTGATGGCAGCTTTGTACAAGGGAAAATGGTTTCGTTGCTTAGAAAATTAGGCGTAAATTATGTACTTGATACCTGTTTTGCAGCTGACCTTACCATTGTTGAGGAAGCTAGTGAACTTATTGAGAGAGTGACCAAAAAAAACGCTCCCTTACCTCAGTTTACCAGTTGTTGTCCTGCATGGGTTAAGTATGTGGAAACATATTATCCGGAAATGATTCCGAATCTTTCATCAGCGAAAAGCCCTATCGGAATGCAGGGACCTACAATTAAGACCTATTTTGCTAAGAAGAAGGGTATAGATCCAAAATCAATTGTAAATGTGGCACTTACTCCATGTACTGCAAAGAAATTTGAAATTCGCAGAGATGAGATGAACGCTTCTGCTCATTATCTTGGTGTAGAGGGGATGCGTGACATGGATTACGTGATCACGACCAGAGAGCTTGCAAAGTGGGCAAAAGAGGAAGGAATTGATTTTGCCAGTCTTGAAGATGGTGAATATGACAATTTTATGGGAGAAGCATCTGGAGCTGGTATTATTTTCGGCAATACCGGAGGTGTAATGGAAGCTGCTCTCAGAACTGCTTACGAATTTATTACAAAAGAAAAATCACCGGAACAGTTATTCAACCTTACACCTGTAAGGGGATATGAAGGCGTCAAAGAAGCTACTTTAAAAGTTGGCGATTTAGATTTGAATATCGCTGTAGTATATGGTACAGCCAATGCCGGGAAAGTAATTGAGGGCATCAAGCAGGGAGAAAAACAATATCATTTTGTGGAAGTTATGACTTGCCCGGGCGGATGTATCGGTGGAGGCGGCCAACCAAAGGATATCATGAAGGATAAGGACGAGGTACGTAAAGCGAGAATTGCAAGTCTCTATACAAGGGATGAGGCGATGACACTCAGACGGAGTCATGAGAATCCAGAGATTATTCATCTTTATGAGGAGTTTTATGGAAAACCGTTAAGTGAATTGGCAGAAAAGATGTTACACACTTCTTATGAAGATAAGAGTGAAATATTAAATCGAAAAGGAGATATAAAAATGAGTAAATGGGTATGTAGTATTTGTGGTTATGTGCATGAAGGAGAGGCAGCACCGGAGCAGTGTCCATTATGTAAGCAGCCTGCATCTGTTTTCAAGAAGGTGGAAGAGTCACCTGCAAAGAGTAAGTATGCTGGAACAAAGACAGAGAAGAATCTTTGGGAAGCGTTCGCAGGGGAATCTCAGGCTAGAAATAAATACACTTATTTTGCTTCCGTAGCTAAGAAGGCCGGATATGAGCAAATTGCAGCATTATTCCTGCAGACAGCTGACAATGAGAAGGAGCATGCAAAACTCTGGTTTAAGGCGCTTGGTGAACTTGGAGATACCGCAGAAAATCTTCTTCACGCTGCAGAAGGCGAAAATGCAGAATGGACAGATATGTATGCTAGAATGGCTAATGAAGCGGAAGAAGAAGGTTTCCCGGAATTAGCCGCTCAGTTCAGAGGTGTTGCTGCGATTGAAAAACTTCATGAAGAAAGATATCGTGCACTTCTTAAGAATGTTGAAACTATGGAAGTGTTTAAGAAAAGTGGCATTACAATGTGGGAATGTCGCAATTGCGGACATGTTGTAGTTAGTGCAGAAGCTCCTGAAATATGCCCTGTATGTAATCATCCTCAGGCTTACTTTGAGGTAAGAAAAGAGAACTATTAAGATACCGTATTTATTTGATTAAAGACTATTTACAGTGTACAAAAATGTAAATTTACAAAACAGTTAGTCATATTCCAATTTATCAAACTGAATACATTTACATAGCCAGGACTGATTGATTATCAGTTCTGGCTATTTTTCTGCCCTTCTCCGACTGCAGGTGCACATTCAGCTTTGAGGAGGGTTTTCTTATATCTACATTTTCATTACAGATGGGCTGGTTATCCATCAACTATACTTCGGATCCGGGCAAAGGAGGACAAACTTATAGCATTTTTTAACAGTGCAGTCGGTGTACTGCAGACTCTGGTAGTAGCACTCGGTGCAGGTCTCGGTATCTAGGGCGCGATCAATCTTCTGGAAGGCTACGACAACGATAACCCCGAACCAAATGCTCAAGGTTTCTTTTTATGTTTATTGTGAAATTTTTGTGAAATTTTATCTGGAAAACTTAAAAAAATCAAAATGAAATTCTATACACTACATTTAAACTTATACATTATGTATAGGTTTTTCTTTATAATATTAGTGAGAATTTATCTTTATATTGGTTTTATATTGTCTTTTTAGATATTACATATGAAAAGAAAGGAGTCCAGGTATGAAGAATAGAAAGAAAAAGGTATTGCTATTGCCAATCGTTACAATGTTATTGACTCTATGCAATGGCTATGAAGTACAGGCAAAAGAATCCTATAGTGAATATTATCCAATGGGATGTAATGCATATGAAGTAGATACAGTGAATGATTCTGGAAACTTTGATCAGAAGGGATGCTTTGCATCATTTGCAGAAGCAAACAATGCAATGAAACAATTAGGTGATGATGCAGTTGTAAGACATGTAGCGTCGTACTCACCAAGCAAGATCATCGCAATGAATTCTGGGATTGCATATTCATATCCACAAAGAGAAGGTGGTATCACATTAGATGTAAAACAATATGGTACTGACAGTAAGTATGCAAAAACAACGTATATTGAAAAACATAGAGAAATCTTCTACACATCAACAGATTCCTATGATGGAAATGGAAATGGAACAATTCATGGAACAGTCAGTGGATTTGATTCTGTAATTTCATTAAAGAATGTTGATCTGGTTCCATTTAAATTTGTAAAAAATAATCTATCTATTTATTTAGGTGGAAACAGCATCAATGGTGAAGATCCTGTTCCTTTCTTGACAAAAGTTAGAACAAATACTTATACAGTTGAAAAAAATGGTAGCTATAAGGAATTACATTTTACAGCGTATAAAGGATGGGCAGTAGATGGAAAGGTACCAGGATATGCAGCTGATCTAATCATTGGCCCAGCAGCATCATGGATGAATGTTGGTACAACATACTATTCCAAGAATGATTATGATTTCTACAGTGATATGGAATGTAGAAACTATGTTGGTACTTATTATAATTACTACCAGTTCATGCCATTAAGACAAAAAAGTAATATTCCAGCCTCTGCATATAATACATTCTTGCAGGCAAATCAAGTTAATGGTTCTTCAAAGCTTTGGAATACAGGTGAAATGTTTGTTGAAGCACAAGAGAATTATGGCATCAATGCACTCTTATTATTTACACAGGCAGTACATGAATCTGGATGGGGAACTAGTGCATTAGCAATGAATAAAAACAATTTATTTGGATGGGGTGCATTTGACAGTAACCCAAATAACGCAGCTTCTTTTGCAAGCGTTGCGGAAGGTATCAATATTCATGCGGGAAAAAGTTTGAGAGAATATATCAATACAAGTGATGGACGTTTCTTTGGCTCTCACTTTGGAAACAAGGAAAGTGGTATTTCTGTGAAGTATGCTTCTGATGCATATTATGGATTGAAGATTGCTTCATTGGCATATCAGTTTGACAAGATCTATAACGATTATGATGGTAACTTGACAGAATACAACAGCTATCCAATTGGTGTGATCAAGAATTATGGTGATGCAATCTATGACAGTATCAATGGAAATGTCATGTATACAACGGAATATGGTGCTACATATCAAAGAAACTTTACAGTCACTGTTTTAGCAGAAAAAGATGGCTGGTATAAAGTTCAATCTACAGATTACTTAGAAAATGGAAAACAGCTGAATACCGCAAAGAGTGATTTTATTAAGTATGACTGGGATACAAATGTTGGGTGGATTGAAAAGAGCCACGTAGATCTGATTGCTGGATTGGATGTTGAAAGTGAACCAACAGAAATCATTGGTTCTGCAGTTGTGAATGTGCGTGGATTAAGAGTTCGTCAGGGTCCAGGCCTTGGATATGCGATGGTTGGCTATGCACAGGAAAATGGTGCATACAACGTATATGACTCTAAACAGGCAGATGGCTACACATGGTATCAGATTGGCAAGGGTCAATGGTTTGCTTCTAAAGATAACTGGGTAAGCTATTATCCAAAGCAGGAAGAAAAACCTGTAGAACCAGAAAAACCAGTGACACCAGAAACACCAACAACACCAGAAACCCCAAAGCAAGATGTTCCTTCTAAATTAGAAAACTGTGAAGTGATTGATACGCCACAGGAAAATAGAAGTTTATTGGCTGGTATTAATTCAGTGAACTATGATGAAACAAATCATACAGTAACATTAGACGGTTTAGCATTGTTCCAGGGAATCGATGCAATCGCAGGGAAAGTAAAACACGATTTACTATTAAGTGATCCTGTAAGCAAGAAATCAATTATTATTCCTTGCACAACTTCTAACAACAATGAGGATCTGTTTGGAGATGGACATACATATCAGGCAATCAACTTCAAAGTAACACTTGATCTGAATGACTTTGAAAACTGTAACTATAACTTAGGAATTCGAGTAACAAATGGGAATCAAGTTGGATATTATTCCTTCTTCATGAGTTCTTCAAAAGATAACCATTCCTATAAAAAGGAAGATGGTACATTGGTTAAGGTATTTGCTGATCCAATCGCAAACTATAGATATTCTATCAGTGCAGAAAAACAAAACATTGATATGAGTACAGTCAATAAGCCAAGTAATGTGACTTCTATGTTTGGAACAACAGATCTTTCATTGAATGATGGACATTTCAAGATGAGCGCATTCTCTGGAATTTATCTATCAGATTTTACAATGAATACAAATCCTGCATATGAAGTATTACTAGAAGATGAAAATGGAAATGTTACGAAGTTTGATACAACAAAATCAAATGAACAAATGGATATTACAGATTTTATGGATCGTAAGCATTCGTATACAGATTGTTGTTTTGATTTAGACGCAGATCTCTCAAAACTACAATCAGGTACATATAGAATATATATCCATGTAAAAACAAATCAGGTAGAAGATATCTTTGAAATGTATTCTCTACAGTCACAAAAAGATATTACAGCTTCTTATGAAGGTAGAACGTACACTTTATCTAAAACAAATGTAAGAAGCAGATATATCTTAACGATCCAGTAAAAGGAGATTATCAATGAAAAAAAGAAAGTTAAAAAAGAGTGTAAAAATTATTTTGTGTGGAATATTCATGGGTGTGATTTCCACAGCGACAACCATTGGCTTATTGGCAATGAATGGTTCTAGTGTAAAAGTGGTAAACTTTGTGAATCAGAAAAAATCAGACGTTGAAAAATGGAGAAAAGATAACGATATTGATACTTCACAAATCATTTATAAATATGAATACAATGAAGAAAAAGATAAGAATGTTGTATTGAAGCAATCTTTAAAAGCTGGTGAATCTTTGAATAATGATAATGATTTAAAGATTACATTATCCAATGGTGCAGATCCATCCGTTACATTTGAATTGCCAGATTTTACTGGTAAAAAAGAAGATGAAATCAAACAGTGGTTCAAAGATAAGAAATTTTCTAATGTAGTTTATAAATATGAAAAGAATACTGAAATTGAAGAAAACACATTTATCTCTATGGATCCTGCAGCTTCAACAACAGTGAAAAGATCTGATACAGTCACAGTAACAATCTGTGCTCCATTAGAAGGTGCTGAAGTGTCAATGATTGATATGTCAAGCATGAGTAAAGATGAAATCAATGGTTGGGCTGAAGAAAACAAGATTACAATCATTTATGATGAAGCCTATAGTGATAGTATTGACTCAGGTAAAGTTATCACAACATCAGTTGATGCAAATACAATTATTCATCAAGGTGATACAGTAACTGTCACACTTTCTAAAGGAAAGCAGAAAACAGAAGCTGAAGTGCAGCAGACACAGTCAACAAAACCTTCTGGCGATACAAGTGCAAGTGCAACAGATGAAACAAAAAAATCATCACAAGGATCTACTGTAACAACACAGACACCAACTACAAGTGGTAGTGGTGAAGTGGTTTCAAAACCATCAGAAACACAACCAGTTGTTCCACCAACAACAGAAGTTGAACAACCAAAACCACAATGTAAAAATCCAGTTCAAGCTTTATATAATGGAAAAAGTGGCGATGAAATTCAGGCGAGTCTAAGTACAAATGGATGTGCAGTGTATATTAATTATTATGATAATGAATCTAACAATCCTGACAGTATTTCTGGTGGTATTCATTCTTATACGAATAATGGTGACAGCCTATCTGTTAACGTATATAAGTCATGGAAGTAAAAAATCAACCCTCGTGGTTGATTTTTTAGATTGTTACTTTGATTGCGTGAGCACTGGATGCATCTAATGCATATACATGATTATTATGATGAATAATAAGAGAATCTCCATCATTCTGAATGACTTCAATGGTATCATCCAATGCAAAATGATATTGCTTTTTCAGAAATGTACCAACATCTCCAAGCAGCCATGTAATCGTACATTGCATTCCATTTTTCAGCTCTTCTAAATTATACATATGGTACCTCCATATATGAATTAATTAATCTATATCACTTGTTAGTTTAGTTAGTCTAGCTTTAATTCTAAAACTTTAATAAAATAGTACACATGAAAACAATTATCTGGGATTATAACGGAACGATACTCAATGATGTATCGATAGCAGTCAAGATTGAAAATGAAATGCTTCTAAGAAGAGCTTCCTGTAACATGTAAATGAGGAAGTGGAAAGGAAGAATGAAATTAAAAAGTACCAGTCGTAAAATTGAATCTGCTGATCTTGACCGGTTAGCTGAAACAA
>NZ_JBQHWJ010000072.1:0-7163 GCF_052064035.1 Bulleidia sp. HCP3S3_C9
TGTAAACAATTTGAATACCAGCATCAAATAATTTGAATACTTCGGAATTTCACGTTATGTCTTCTGGCATTTAATTTGATTTTCTTAGTGTATTTAATGTGACGTTCTACATTCTGGTAGCTTTTCCCGTTGGCGGCAAGGTAGCGGCTCATTTCCTCGATGAACCGTTCCAGCCTGTCAGGGTACTCTGCCTGCAACTCGTCGTATTCGGTCTGTGACAGAAAAATATTTCCATATCGGCCATAGGGCGCGGACGGCCCCCCACTCACTCCCTTTGTTTGGCTCTCTGTAAGGTTGTTTATAGTAGTTTGGTTAGGGGACGGTTTTCCGACCATCATAAGGTCGGTTTTCTGACCATCAGTAGGACGGTTTTCCGGCTCTATGAGGGGCGGACTTCCGGCCATCAGTTGGTCTGAAAACTGTACCTGTGGCACTGGCGGTACTTTGACATAAAGCCGGTTCGGTGCGGAGAAGCCGCCCCGTTCCCGTTCCAACAGCCCCGCCGTGTCCAGTTCATTAAGCGCCCCCTTGATGGTGGTGCTGCCTTTATCCAGTATTTCTGCTATCTCCGCGATGGGATAGATAATATAAATCCTGCCCTCGTCGTCCAGCCACTTGTTTTTCTGGGAGAGGGTGGAACGGTCTAACAGCAGCGAATACAGCAGCTTGGCGGTCTGTGAAATCTCCATTTTCAGCAGGAAACGGGGATACGGCAGATAGGCGGGCAGCCGCGTGTCTGCCCTGATATAATCAGCGATAGGATCACCTCCCTGTGTTCGGGTTGATTTTGGCGTATTGTCACGCATTAAAACGCCGTTTCCGGGGGAAAAGGATAAATGTATCGCGTACCCTTTGACACCCACGAAAAAAGCCTTGATTTATGCGGGTTTGAAAGGCTCTAAAGCGTGACATCTCTGCCTTTGTTTCCGCTTTCTCTCGGCGGCTTTGATTTTCTTCATGCGCCCGGCGCAGTCGGGGCAGTATTTTCCCCGGTTGGATTTGGGGACAAAGGCCGCCCCGCAGACGGCACACCGTTTCCGGCTTCCCCGGCACAAGAGGGCTGCGGCCAGCTCCCCGTCAAGGGGCAGGACAGCCACACGGAACCAGTGGCACATGAGGGAAAAGGAAATGCTCTGGACGCACACGCAAGGCTCCCCGTCGTCCAATAGCAGGCAGTTCCCCTCATCGTAGTTACAGCACTCATGTACCAGCCGCCGGGCCTGCCGGTATGCGGCGCGGGCTTTCTCGGATTTCTGTGCCCGCAGCCCGTCGCGGGCGGCCTTGGTCTGGGCGTAGGCCAACACCTGCCGCTGCAACTTCTTTTTCCCTTGCAGCTTCGTTTCCAGTGCTTTCAGTTCGCCGCTGGTCTGGCGCATTTTCTGATAGGCGGTGTCAACGGCGGCTTCTAACTGCTCCGGGGAAGTAAAGCCGTATTGCTGGTAGACGGACAGCGTTTTGGCGGCCTGCTTCAGATTGTGTATCTTCGCCCAGCGTTCATAGCCCCGGCCTTTGCCCTCGGCCATTTTCTGCTCAATGTCCACAAGCCGCTGCACTCCGTCCTGTTTCGGGGCGGCTATCTCGGCTCTGGCAACCTGCAAGCGGTCTTTTATGGTGCGTGGGGGATCGGGGGATCTGGCTGGCGCTTCGGCTGCTCTGGCGGCGTTTTGCTCTAAAACGGCAAAGACAGCGGCGCGGTCAAAATCGTCGCCCAGCTTCCGGGCGGTAATTGGCTTTGTCCTGTCCGGCGTGAGGTAGGAAAGCCGCCCCCGGCTCTCCTTGACGGTCACACCCTCCTGCAGCAACAGAGAGGAAAACTCGTCAAAGCTGGCGGCGGTGGCAAGGGCTTTCCGTAGGGTCTGCCGCAGCTTCTCCTTGTTCGTTTCAAACTTGGTCTGCCGGGGCGTGATACTATCGGCAATCATGGGGGGCGTTCTGCTTGTCCAGCGCGGCCTGTCCCTTTTTCTGCGCCCAATACTCCCGGTCGGTGACGCGGTTCTTGCTGCCGTTCAAGAGGTCGATTTGATAAAGCCCCTCCCGGTGGCACATCTCCATGACTTCGGATTTGAAGTAGCGCAGGGCAGCGTCGGTACATCGGTGCTTGCAGCCGACTTTCGTATCGGCCGGCCTGTCCATGTAGGGCAGGAACGGCACTTCCTCAATCCGCAGGCTGTTTATGACGATATGCACATGAATGTTGCCGCTGTGGTTATGCCCGTCCGGGTGGGTGCAGACAAGGGCCTGGTGGCCGGGAAAATGCTCTTTACAGAATTGTTCCCCCAACGCCTGCGCCCGGTCTACGGTCAGGCCGTTGTCCGGCCCGTCCCGCGGGTCAAAGCTGATGATGTAGTGGTGGCTTTTCACATCTTCCCGCCGCTGGTTTTTCTGATAGCGGAGATTGGCCCGCATACACGCAACGGCAAAATCCTCCCCGTCGCAGTTCAGCGTGGACAGCCGGTAGTCCTCGCGGGGGATAAGCCTGCCGGTTTCATCAAGGACGGGCTTCATGGTAAACTCGTCATGCTCAAAGAGAAGATATTGCTCGGCGGCTCCGTAGTCGGCGTTTTTAGAGTTGATATGCTTGAGTGTTGCCAACCGCGTCACCTACTTTCTTGAGGACTTCATACTTGAGGACGGCAAGGTCGGATATGGCGGCGCGTACCTCGCCGGAAAGGGTGTTGTAGGGTACGCCGTATTCGTTCAGATACCGGGCAATCTGATTGAGGTTGCCGCCGATCCTGCCGTACTCGGCTGTCAGCTTCCCGACAGCGGAAAGCAACTCGTCATTGACCGACGACACATGGACAACCGGGCGTATGGTCGCCCGCCGTATCGCCTGCCGGAGAAATTCGGACTGGCTGATACCATAGGGCGCAAGCCGCGCTGTGAAGTCGGCATACTCATCTTCGGACAGCCGGGTTTTCACAACGCGGCTGCGGTGGGGCGTGTTGTATTTCTTTCGCATGGTGTGACCTCCTTTCTCGCCCGTAAGGGCGCATGAGCAGGGTTTGGGGAAGGCACTCCCCAACAAGTTTCCCGCGAGGGGCAAAACTGCAGAATTGCGGATTTTGGCACCGTGGTAGAAACTTGCTCTCCGTGACTGCAAACTTTCTCTCACTTCCGTCCGCCACTTTTTTGGAAAACTGCAACCACAAAAGTTTGTTTCTTTTTTTCTGCTACTACTAATCCTGTAAAGGGCATTCCTGCCCGCTTTCGCTAAAATGACACCGGACGCAGTGGTTTCTACCCGGTGTTGGAGAAATCCTTTCTCTTTGCCCTCTACTACGGGTAAATGCTCCAAATGCCAAACACCAGGGCAGAAAAATTCCCTCCTCGCTTACTACTACAACCGGCAGGGGGCAAAATGGCCGGGAGCGGAGCCGGACAACAAAAAAAGCAGTAAATCTTTTTCAAGACTTACTGCTTTCGCTGGCCGCGTCGGTGGCGGCTGGTATTCAGTTTTTATGACTTGTCCGGTGGTTCGTCAAGCCGGAACTTGAATTGACAGTCAATTAACCGCTGCTTTACATAGTCCTCCACCTCCGCGTTGACCTGCCCGTTCACTTTTGAGAAATAGCGGATATATCCGGCGTAGTGGAGCAGGACAGCGTTCACGGCTTCTGGGTCGCCCTCACGGGCTTTGAGGATTGTTTCATAGGGGAGAAGTCTACTCATACCGGCTCACCCCCATTTCTTCGCGTAGCCGCTGCAAGGCAAGCTGGATATGCCGCCCCGCTGTGCTGCGTGACCGGCCAATACACGCGCCGATCACGCGCTGCGGCTGGCGCAGAAAGTAATAGCGCAGGATTTCTTCCCGCGTCTGCTCCGGCAAAACAGAGATCGCGTCGGCAAGGGCGGCGTTGCAGAGCAGGACGGTCTGACCGCAGACGGTAAATGGGTATTCCTCGTCCGGCTCCGACGCGGCAAACTGGACAAACTTCTCGTTCATCAGATAGTCAAGGGAAACTTGCCGTTCCCATTGCCGTTTAAGCTTCAAAATCTTGTCCAAGGCGGCACAGCGGATAACAGTCTTGCAAAAGGCGTTGTACCTGCGCTGGATATATTCTTGATAGGCTATCTGGTCGGTCATGGAAATTCCCCTTTCTGAATAATAGTGCGGGGCGGTGGCACTTCTTGCTGTCGCCCCTTGATTGCCTACCAGCAAAGGCGGGCGGGGCTGTCAACGGCTGCGCATATGCGCCGTTCATCTTGACCGTTGACTGGCTCGGCTGGGTTTGCTATTTACCCGACAAACTTGAATTTATTTTAAGCTATCACGTTTTACCTTCTTAAGCCTTACTATCATTACCATAGGAATTTCTTTGTTGGTTTTAAAACATTCTTCATAAAATCCATCAATGACAAATCCAGCTCTAAAACAAAGGTTAAAAATATCTTGTATGGAACGATGATAATAAATCTGCTCTTTCGGTTGCCCTTCAATCGCTATATCATAGTAACTGTGCGGTGTCATATATTTTTCAGTCAACGTGACAAAACAAGGGTGTTGCGTTGCAAAGACAAAAATTCCGCTTTCCTGCAACAGTTCATAAACAGCCATAAGAAGTGGTTCAATATCCGTAATATCCATAATTGCCATATTAGAAACTGCTTTCGTAAAGGCTCGATTTCTTTTTAATTCTAATATACTTTTTCTATCGGTCGCATCCGCCACACAAAATTCAATTTGTTTTGCATATTGTGATTGCCGTCTTTTAGCCAATTCTATCATTTTTTTGCTGTAATCAAAAGCGACAACCGAAGCGCCTCTTTGTGCAAGATACGAAGAATAATTTCCATTGCCACACGCAATATCCAAAATGTAATCCGCAGGATTAGGAGATAGAAGTTCCGTTACTTTGGGACGCACTACCTCTCTGTGAAATTCATTAGATTCGTCACCCATTGCATTATCCCAAAATTGTGCGTTCTCCTCCCAGATTTTTTACTTTCCTCTGTTCCCATGTTCTCTCCCACTCCCCAAATTTGCTTTTTTGCTTCCATTAAATCTTCCTTACTATATTCCATTGTTACCCTCCATAACTTCTGATTGTTGCCGTCTTGACGATTATGTATCTTTACATTACCTTCTGAAACATATGGCGCACCTTGTCCAGGCGGCTGTTTGGACGGCGGGGCTGGATGACCGGCTGACCGACAGCGGCCTGATATCCTTTCAGCTCTGTAAGGCATACGCTCCGCCCGTTGGTGTAAAAGGCCAGATCAGTACGGTATGCCTGTATACAGCGGGCGGGAATCTCGCCAGTAAAGACAACTTCATCCTTTTTTACCTGGGCCGTTTCGATGGTGGCACAGTATTTCGGTGCATCATGATAAGCCCTGGAAAGGTATTCCTGGGGCGCATAGAGGGTGAAGGAGAGATAAGGTTCCAGCAGTTGCGTCCCTGATTCCTTCAATGCCTGTTCCAATACAATCGGGGCCAATGAGCGGAAGTCCGCCGGCGTGCTGACCGGACTGTAATAAAGCCCGTATTCAAAGCAAATCTTACAGTCCGTTACGTTCCAGCCGAACAAGCCCTGCTCCAGCCCGTAACGGATACCATCCCTGACAGCGTTTTGAAAACTCTGGTTCAAGTATCCCAGCGAAACCCGGCTCTCGTATTGTACACCGGAGCCAAGCGGGAGTGGTGTAACAGACAGTCCGATGGATGCCCAAAACGGGTTGGGCGGCACCTCGATATGGATGGTGTGGCTGGCTGCTTTGAGCGGCCGCTCCATATAAATGACGGTGGGTTCCTTTACCACTGTTTCAAGCTTGTATTTTTCCGACAGCAAAGCGGAAACAACCTCCAACTGCACCCGGCCCAAAAAAGAAAGAATGATCTCATGGGTGATGGAATCCACTTCGCAACGCAAAAGCGGGTCAGTATCCGCAAGTTGCGTAAGAGCGTCCAGCAGCCGTTCTCTTTGCGCTGCCGTTTTCGGCGCAATCGACGTCCGCAGCATGGGGAGGGGGTCCTCACGCCACCTTTTACGAGGGAGCCGGGTTGGGTCCCCTAATACATCGTTTAACCTCACGCTGTCGCTGGGAAGGATAACAATTTCACCCGGATAAGCGGTGTCTGTCCGAACAATTTCCCCTTTGGATGGAATACGCATCTCTGTGATTTTCAGCTTTTCTCTCCCGGCCAGGGCCACCGTATCCCGCAGGCGCAGCGTTCCGCTGTATAGCCGTAGATAGACACGCCGCTGGCCGCAATCTGTATACTCCACCTTGAAAACGCTGCCGCATAGGGCGGCGCTCCCCTGTTCCCCAATCGGTTGGAACAGCCCTGTCACCGCATCCATCAACGGTTGAATGCCAAGGCCCTTTTTGGCGCTGCCATAATAGACCGGGAACAGGGAGGCGTCTTGAACCCGCTGCTGTTCCTCCCGCGCAAGTTTTTCCCGGCTGATTGGTTCTCCTGCGATATACTTTTCCAATAATTCATCGTTATTTTCGATGACCGCATCCCATGCTTCTATGTCGGTATTTTCCTCCAGGACTATTTCCGGGGACAGCGACACCGTCTGCTTGATGATAATATCGGCGGAGAGCTTATCCCGAACAGACTGAACCACGCTCTGCAAATCAACGCCAGCCTGGTCGATCTTGTTGATAAAGATAACGGTGGGAATGTTCATTTTCCGCAGGGCATGGAACAGAATACGGGTCTGGGCCTGCACGCCATCTTTAGCGGAGATCACCAAGATGGCCCCATCTAAAACAGCCAAAGAGCGGTACACCTCCGCCAAAAAATCCATGTGGCCGGGCGTATCCACAATGTTGACTTTACATCTGTGCCACTGGAAGGAAGTGACTGCCGCTTGAATGGTAATCCCACGCTGCCGCTCCAAAAACATGGTGTCCGTCCTCGTTGTCCCTTTTTCGACGCTCCCCGGTTCTGAAATGGCTCCGCTGGCATATAGCAGGCTCTCCGTCAAGGTCGTCTTTCCAGCGTCTACATGGGCAAGAATTCCAATATTGATTATTTTCATGTGATTGTCCTCCCTTTACAGCCCCAAAGGGCATAAAAATCCCCAGCAGTAAAATACTGAATATCCAAAATTGGATGAGGTTTTGACATATTCCAAAATAACATGATGTTCATGAGGTCTTGAAGAAAAATCGATGTTCAAATATTTTGAGGTGCATTTTCATGCATC
>NZ_JBQHWJ010000073.1:0-6828 GCF_052064035.1 Bulleidia sp. HCP3S3_C9
TACTTTTACCTCGCAGTTAAAGTGTATATCCAGCAATATGATTTTATTGTACTAAAAAGCGGACACTAAAGAGATTTCTGAACTTTTTTGAATCAGGTGGTCAGTTATGTTATATTATTCAAATGGAAAATAAATATATTAATGAACAGATTAGAGGATTTTTAAATGATCCCGACATGATTGCTTCTCTAGCAAATATTTCAAGTGTTATTATGAATGGCTACAATGAATTAAACTGGGCAGGCTTCTATTTTGTAAAAAATGGTCAACTTGTTGTAGGACCTTTCCAAGGTAAACCTGCATGTTCACCAATTCCTTTTACAAAAGGTGTATGTGGAAAATGCTATCGAGACAAAACTGTACAGCGCATTGATGATGTACTTGCAATCAAAGATCATATTGCATGTGATTCCGCAAGTCGTTCTGAACTATGTGTTCCAGTCATCGTCAATGATGAAGTAATTATGGAAATTGATTTGGATTCACCAGTCAAAAATCGATTTGATCAAGATTTTGAAAAAGAAATGCTGGAAGCTGCAAAGGACATTGCATCCTTTTACCTCCAGCATCATTGGCAGATTGATTAACGATATAACTCGTATACTTGTGTTCTTTCCAGGTAGCTTGTTGTTTCGTCAATTGCTCTAGAAGCTGAGAAATACATGATTTTGCATCCACCAATTGTTGTTTGCTTAATCATGTTTTTTCTTTGCATGATTTGTCTGATTTTAATAAAAACTTCGCTGTCTATATCTAAATCCAAATATTTTTTCCACACTGGACCATTTTCACCCTCAACACATGCACCATGAATTTGTATTGGACGAGCTTCGCAACGATACTCGGCCAAATGCATGCATGTTGCCTTGTCAAAATCAACGCCAAATAAAAGAACATTTCCTTTTAATTCATATAATCTAGCTGCAGGCGATTCTTCTGCAAGAGGAAAATGTAAAGATTGTCTATTGCATAATAACTTTGCATATCTTCCCCAGGCTGCATAAGAAACCTGTGGATGATTAGATATAATCACTCCATCTCTATGTCTGAAATTTTCTGCAATTGCGCCCATATACAGGATATCTGACTTACTGGCATCAAATGGCGGTATTGCCTCACGAGCTGTTCGGTATAACTCAGGTGCAACTGCAGGATTTTCCCAATCACTTGGTTCACTGTTATCACATGATTGTGTTGGCATTAATAATGTACCAGTATCTCCAGCCAATTCCATCAATGCATCTACAACCGTTCTTGCTCCACCAATTACATTATGAAAAGAGCTCAAACTAGCATGTACCTCAAGTATTTGATTAGAAGAAACACCTAATTTCTGAAGTGCTTCTATCAACATTTCTTTTGTAACTGGATCTGTAACTACATTCATGAAAAGACCTTCCTACTATTCTTGTTAAATATCATATCATTATTTTTCATCATTTGTGAATTGCTCTTATCTTTTCATTTTTTAAATTTCATATACAATAATAGTTACGAGGTAAAATACATATGACAATGCCAATTTATGAATCCGCTGAGGATTACTTAGAATCTATTTTAATGATTGAAGAGAAAAAAGGAGTCGTACATTCTGTTGATATCGCAGAGGATCGTGGATTTTCAAAAGCCAGTGTCAGTGTTGCTATGAAAAAGCTTCGCGAAAATGGCTATATTGAAATGAAGCATGACGGCTCATTGATTTTACTTCCGCCAGGAAGAGAAATTGCAACAAGAATTTACGAAAGACACAAAGTACTCACAGATTATTTTGAATTTTTAGGTGTAGATAAAGAAGTTGCACAAAAAGATGCCTGCAAAATCGAGCACGATCTTTCAGAAGAAACATTTCTTAAATTTAAAGAAGATGTTGAAAAAAGGCTGTATAAAAAATAACCACTGTAAAATTGAAGTGGTTATTTTTTATACACAGCTATACCCAAATGTATTTTCTTCTTTGACATAATGAATGATTGTTTGTTGATCATCTAGAGAGATGTCATAAACAGCTTGATCTTTTACATCAGATTTTCCCCATGGATAAATTCCAACAATTGTTCCACAATAACAGTTTCCTTGATTATGAAAACACACACGATCACCTTTTTGATAAATCGGTGTACCTAGAATTGGTTGTGAAGCCGCTACTGTTTCTCCAATTTCAAGAATTCGGTTATACAGTTCAGACACATTTCCACTAAGATCCGTATTTGTATGATAATGCCCACCATACCAATGAAGATATGAAATTGAATGTTTCAGAGTTTCAAAATATTCTGTCAATATATCCGTCTTAAAACTATCTCCTTTAAGTTCATACTGATCTGAGGATGATAGACAATGCGTTATTATATAGTCCACTTTATTCTCATTACGCTTTAAATTTTCGATTCCTTCATTCAACTCATCTTGAGATGGAATTTCTTCAGGCCACCAGGATTTGCCAATCACTTTTTTCTCATTTCCTACTGCAGGACCACGGTCATGAGAAGAAGCACCACCCATTGTGAATATCTTCTGTCCTTCTATTTCAAAAACCTGTCCACGCATTAAATGAAATACTTTTTCACGGATAACATGAATTTTTCCGCCATTCCACTGTTTTTGAGGATACTGCATCAAACGTGGAAAACATTCATGATTTCCATCAACAAACAATGTTGTGTATTTTTGATTATTAAAAAAATCTAGCCATTCTTTTTCTTTTCTTTTTTCTTTTTTATAATCCCAGATAAATCCAAAATCACCACAGATGATTAAATAATCACCTTCCTTGACTCGTTTCAAAAATTTTTTGTCCAGTAATTTACGAACATCGATTCCACCGTGCGTATCACCTGTTAAATAAATCATTTTTCTCACCTGAAAATATTATAAAAAAACAGTTCATGTATTTTCAATACACATAAAGAAAAACTGCATGATTTTTCACACAGTTTAATTTTTTGGTGCTAATTTTTTCAAAGTGCCATTGCTTTTCAATCTTGGATACATCGCAATATATAAAGCAGAAGCAATCACAATTGCAAGTACACCATTGACTCCTGTTGTAACAAATTTAGCTGTAGCAAGATATGTCGCTGCCTTTTCAGCACTTCCTAATACAACTAAATAATATAGATATGACAACAATGTTTCGCCAATCAAGTTGAAGATCATACCAGCTGTACAGGATAGAACAACATCTTTATATAATTCACTGTTCTCTTTATCCTGAATGTGAAATATTTTATGTGCAAACAAACCAGTTACAACACCAATACCCATTTTCAAAATAATTGTCTTAGGAGCAACAGTAATATATACAGGATCTAAAAGATCTCCAATCCCCATACCAACTGCTCCAGCAATACCTCCAGGAACACCACCAAGTAATAAAGCTGCCAATACGCAAAATGTATTTCCTAAGTGAAATGATGTAAATCCTACCGGTGTTGGAATTTTAATTTGAAGAAATGTGAACGCAACATAGCACAATGCAGCCATCAATGCCATCACAGTAAGTTTTAATGTCGTAGTTTTATTCATATACGATCCCCCTAACTACAGGAGATATTTTATGATATTCTGGATATATAAAAATATCCAATTCTATAACTTTTTATAAGGTCAGTTTAATTTGATAATTTCTTTTTCAGATTATTTGCTGCTTCTTTGATTCCATTTCCCAAAGAATCCGTTGTTTCACCAATGTAACTTTTCGCAAGTTCTACAATCACCATTTTAAAATTATCTAATTTTTCCTTTGGTAATGAAGATAGTTTCATAACAATTTTAGGAACATTTGCAATAATTGATCTATTAAACTCCGACACACATGCAGCTCCACTTGACTCTAATACTTCAAAAATCGTTTGTACAAACACTTCCCTATCTTCTAATGATAAGTCTTTCAGCCATCCACGAATTGTCTTATCCGCTAATATGCTATTTGCACTTCTTTCTTCAACTTCGATAAAATGATTTCTGATAACTTGCCATGTATTTGCATCGTGCTGCATCAATCCCTTCCCGCTGGATTGAATGACTTTTCTTTTTCCTGAAGAATACATCAAAACTCCAATCACACTACATTCTGGAACAATTGCTTTTATTTTTGGCAGCAATTTCTGATATTGTTCTTTCATCGTTATTTCATACATAAATCCAGGAGCATCATTTGAATACACTTCAATGATATTTTCTTGAATGGAAGCATCACAAAAAGCACTTGCATAAATAGCAAAATTTCCACCTTTTGAATGTCCACCAACACGCAGTTTTACACTTTTATCAAGAAAATGTTCATTCATATAAAGTAAAGATTCTCTCTGTCCTGCAGTTTCTTCCATATAAGAAAAGCAAAGATCTTCCTTCCATCCTGTAAAAGTATCATCTGTTCCGCGATACGCTAAATATACAGTCCCATCTGATAGATACATTTGAACAGCACTCATCTGCTGGCTTTTTTCATCATTGATATAATTCACATATCCTTTTAAACGAATATTACCATACCGTTTAGAATCAATCATTTTATCCATTAATAATGGTGCTTTTGCGATAAAACTTGTTCGTGCAAGTATTTCTTCACGCGTATGAATATGATAATATTGCTCATAGATTTCTTTCAAAGTCGCTCCATCTTCTTTATCTTCTGGAATACATCCATCAAAATCTGTATATGCAAGTTGTGCTAAAACTAAATTATCTACTTCATTAAATGGGTCACATGAAAAAGGAACATCACTTCTCCATTCTAAATAGTCAAATATATTCGCCATAATCAACCTCTTGTCTAATACTATATTACAGTAAAAAAATATACAAAATCTATAATATATCAGTTCCATTTTCATCCATTCTGAACTATGATTTCTAATATAAAAAAAGGAGATAGTCATTTATGTATAATGTTCGCAAAATTAATGATGATATTTATTATCTAGGAGCAAATGACAGACGTATTGCTTTATTTGAAAATGTTTACCCTGTTCCTGAGGGAATGTCATATAACAACTATTTAATCAAAGACGAAAAAACTTGTCTGATGGATGGTATTGATGAATCAGTATCTAGACAATTTTTAGAAAATCTCACCTATGCTTTAGAGGGAAGAAAACTAGACTATATGGTCGTTCAGCATATGGAGCCAGACCATTGCTCAGTAATCCCTGATCTTTTCAAAATGTACCCTGAAATGAAAATTGTCAGCAGTGTTCAGGCATTTAAAATGATGGAAAATTTCTACCATATTGATACAAAAGATCGCTCTATTGTCATCAAGGAAGGAGATACACTTTCCCTTGGAAAGCACGAATTACACTTTATTTCTGCCCCAATGGTACACTGGCCAGAAGTAATGATGACATACGAATCCACAACAGGCACTCTCTTTTCCGCAGATGCATTTGGTGCATTTGGCGCAATGAGTGGAAATATTTTTGCAGATGAAGTTAGATGGGATCACGACTGGAGAGATGAAGCAAGAAGATATTACGTTAACATTGTCGGTAAATACGGCCCACAAACACAGGCAGTGCTGAAAAAAGCTTCCACTCTTGATATCAAAATGATATGCCCGCTTCACGCACATATCTGGAGAAAAGACTTTGAACAGATTCTTTCTCGCTACCATCAATGGTCAACATATGAACCACAAAGATATTCCGTTGCAATCTTCTATGGTTCTATTTATGGAAACACTCAAAACGCAGCAGAAATTCTAGCAATGAAGTTAGCAGAAGAAGGCATGAGAAGTGTTATGGTCTTTGATACATCCAAAACAGACACATCTGAACTTGTCTCACGTGCTTTCCAGTATTCAACGCTTGTATTTGCTTCTGCTACTTATAATGCAGAAGTCTTTGATTCCATGCAGAATCTATTAACAGAATTAAAGAATCACAACCTTTCCAATAGAACAATTGGTCTAGTTGAGAATGGTTCCTGGGCTCCAATGGCAGCAAATAAAATGAAAGCACAGCTTGCGTCTATGAAGAATATGAAAATTGTAGATCCAATTGTTAAAATACAATCTTCAGTATCTGAAGAAAATCTCAAACAGCTTGAAGTTCTAGCAAAAGAATTAGCTGCAAATACAAAATAAATTCAAAAAATCAGGTCAATTCCTGATTTTTTTGTTTAAATGCAAAAAATTTACGATTTTTCGAAAAAATTCAATATTTCCTCAAATTAAGTAATCGCTTACAATATTACCAGAAAGCTGGTGTTATGCGATTAAATCGAATGCTTTATCACGGCAATCAATATTCACCTTATGTTTTCTCACATCCTGAAAATCCTTAATTTGTCATTAAAGTGAATCAAGTGATTTCTGTTAGATTGTTGATAACTACCGCTTTCTCTTTCACATTTACAATCGGTGGCATATATGAAGAACTTAGAAAAATGGTTAGATAAAGATGTAGTTCTCATTCTAAAAAACGGACAAGAAAAAACCGGCACACTCAAAGGCCCGGTTATCGAATCAGATATGATTGAAAATGAAGTCCGTTTACTAAACGGTATATTTGTTACACATATTAAAATCAAAGATATTGTAGAAATTAAAGATGCCTTCTGATATTCCTTTGCATGGAGATTTCCCCTCGATTCACTCCATGTAAAGGTTTTTTTATAGTAAATCTATTGATTTATCATTACAACGTACGTACGGGTTAACTCTGAAAGAATGAGTGCCATGCCCGGCACAATAGAGTAGAGTGAAGTAAATTAAATAATCGGCTAATCTACAATCGTGTGGTTGCAGATTAGCTATTTTTGTGAATGAACAAAATAATAAGATATAATAAATGAGCCAAAGAAAGTTAATGTCTAAGCAGTTATTCA
>NZ_JBQHWJ010000074.1:0-6647 GCF_052064035.1 Bulleidia sp. HCP3S3_C9
CACAGGGTCACTGTGTAAGAAAACTCATGCGAGTCATCTATCACCTGTTAAGCACAGGTACACAGTTTGATCCAGCTTTATTGCGATAGGCATAGAAACAATTGAATTACAGCCAACAGCTTCTGCTGAAGTTGTTTTCATCATGCCTGAATATTCACATTTTCAAAGAACAGATACCTTCTGAAACTAACTTGTTCAAAGAATTTCATTTTCAAACTTTTTCATCAATTTCTGTTGATTTTTATATAGTTAGCTTTTCTTTTACTGCTGCATTTCCTCATTTGAAGCATCATTCATGTCTTCAGTGTCTGATTGTTGTGAATCTGCTGATTCACTGCTTTGTGTTTCTTCTTCTGTTTCCTGTGAATCAGCTGATGCATCAATTTGCGTTTGATTTTCTATTGGACTTGTAGTCTCATTCGATAAAACGATGAGCGGAACACTAAGTTCATAGGACTTTGTACCATTCATGATTCTGATTCTTAAAGTTGCATTTTCTAAAGATGTCGTAACATTTGATGTATCAACAGTAATAGAAACATACTTGTAATATTCATCACTTGTTTCATCATTTTTTGTAACCTTTGCATTCAATACTTCGTTACCACCTGCACCCAAAACTTTCATATCAACGATATTGTTCAATACATCATTTGTTTCAGCCATGCTGACTGGTTCATACAAGAAATACATAGATTCATTCTTTGGATGCAATTCTTGAGAATAAAATGTATTTTCACCAAGAATATCTTTTGATGCAGTTAGATCTATCGTTGCTTCATTGTAGACTTCACCATTGGACAATCCCACAAAGTCAGCTTTTGTAATCGTAATTCTCTTTGTAGACGTATATTCAATACCTTGATATTGTGTTGTCGCACTGATTAGTACAGTTGCTTCTGTTCCGTGAGATGTAATCGTAAATTGTTTCTTTCCATCATTTGTATCAGAAATATCACTGACTGTAATATCTCCACTGATATCATCAATATCTTTTGATACTTCAATATTGCAGGAAGAGGCAGGGATTGTAATATTATTCTCCAATGACTTCGCATACATTTGAATACTTTGCGTATCATTTGTTTTCATAGACAATACATCTATATCATTTGTATCAATGGAGAATTCATCTGTAATACTCAATGTAAAATATGCTTCTTTTTCTCTATTTTGATCCGGCCAGCTGGCAGTAATCTTTACTGCACCTGCTTTCTTTGCACGAATCGTTACTAAATAATTACCAGCAGCATCTCTAGTAATATCTGTAGGTTGTACAGGTTCAATGTATTCTGTATCCCCAGTGATCTGTAATGTTTCCTTCTGGAATGCTTCCTCAATGGAAGCATCTTGATTCTTTAAAATCTTAAATTGTTTTACAGAAACACCTTGCTGATCAAGATTACTAAACAAATTCATCACTGTAGAACCATATTTCCAATATGCACCTTCAAATGGCCATGCACCATAATGTACATTCACAGGGCCATTTACATCATTCTGTGTAATAACAGTTGGGAATGGATAGTTCATGCCAGATAAGGCAGTATCACCAGCATTGAAGCTGTATTTACCATCAATCTTCTGTTGATTCTGATCAATAATCGTTATTCAATTTTACACATAAATATTATCCCTATCAATCAAAAAACTGAGGAACGATAATACATTTCCTCAGTTTATGAAATTATTTTAAATGAATCATCCAATAACTATCATGCATTCTTTATGAGAATCTTTCATGTAGTCATCACAATAATATGATATTTGATAGCCACCAGATGATAATTTAGCTACCGCATAGAAGCCAGCTTTCAATTCCGTTGTTGTTCCATCTAAATGTCTAATAATATGGTTTTTATTTACACCACCATCATTTTCTGGAACTAAACTGTTATATTTAT
This sequence comes from Bulleidia sp. HCP3S3_C9, assembly GCF_052064035.1. NCBI lineage: Bacteria > Bacillati > Bacillota > Erysipelotrichia > Erysipelotrichales > Erysipelotrichaceae > Bulleidia > Bulleidia sp. HCP3S3_C9. The sequence continues at coordinate 1,905 of NZ_JBQHWJ010000074.1, forward strand.
CTTTTTGAAGATAATCCGTCTGAATCTCAGCATAGTAAACTCTAAGGTTTGCCTGGTTCGTTGCCACCTGTGCTTTATGTAATTGAGATGTAAAGATAGGAATTGAAATCGCTACAAGTACAGCTATAATTGCTACAACAACCAGTAATTCAGCTAATGTAAAACCTTTATTTTTCTTATCCATATCTTCAACTCCTAAAGTCAGGATTATAACCTTATTTACCAATCTTCTCCATTGCCTGGATTTCTTTTTCAAGAGAATCTTTGTAGTAGTTTAACTGTTGTGCTCTAGCATCTTCATAAACTTTGATTTCTTCACTCACATCATCTCCATCTTCCTTCTGGAGTAAGGAAGCAGTAGCTTCTTTTGTATTTGTGAAGTAGAATCCCTTGTCATTTCCCCACCATTTGTTATTATCAACAGCTTTATCAGCATGTGCGTCAATCTTAGCTGCAGCATTTGGTGAGAATAAATAGTAATTATATTCACATAGACCATTTAACTGATATGCAACATCTAATGCATCACTAATCTTGTTATCATTTAAATCATCAATGACTTCATCCATGTATTCAATGTTATTCTGATAGCCAACATGCTTCATCACAACATCACTAGAGAATACAATACCAATAAAGTTATCCTGAACATACTTAAATAACTCTAATACTTTCTTGTTGTAAGCTTTTCCTTCTTCCTGGATTGCTTCTACATCAGCCTTAGAAGATACAGCCTTTACATATCTCTCATTGATATCTTTACCTTCAGCATTCAATGCATCAACTTCTTTCTGGAATACTGAAAGTGCATTTTCCCAGTCTTCTTTAGAAACGCCTGCTTCTTCTGCCAAATCTTCATTGAAGCTTTCAGAAAGATCATCAATTGTAGCCTGCATATCTAATGTCATTGCTGGTAGCTGATCGATTGCAATCGCAATACTACCAAATACCGCAATGTTTGCCTTCATGACTTTTTCACTATATGTATCAACATTATCAGATTCTGTATGATAGTGTAACTGTGACCATGTATATTCACCATCTTCACTTTCAGAACCAGAACATGTATCCGTTGTATTCAGGAAGTAAGGAACACCTGCACCTCTATAAGAAATACCATCTTCCATTGTTGTTGTATCAAATGTTTCTGCAGAAATACCCTTTTCATAGTCTTTTACAGCACCATCCAATACACCTTCATCAACTAAGTTCTTTACTAAAGTTGCATATTCAGGAACACTTGTGATCATGAATGTATCACCACCGTCATCAAATGCATCCAATTCAAAGTTGAACATTGCCAATGTCTTGTTTGCCCATTCAGGATGAACATTGTTAATAAGTTCATATGCACCCCTTGTCCAGTCAAATTCTGTACCTGTTGCACCCCATTCTTCTGCACCATGTGCTACTACGACAATGTCATTTTCAGGAACATAGCCACTATCAATCATTGTTTTAGCCATCGTCATGATTGTGCCAATAGCACTGCAGTCATCCTGAAAACCTGTGAAATACATGTCATAATGACCCGCAAAAATAATCTGCTGATCATGAGACTTGCCAGGAATATAGCCAACAACATCGTAGCTTGTTCCCTTGCCTTCTTCCATGACACTGTCAATGACTAAATTTGCTTTGTTATGACCTGCATCCAATGCTTTTTTGATTTGCTTGTATTCACTCATTGTGATGATTGCTGTTGGCATAACATCTTCAGCACATACATCCTGAATCTGATGATCATCATCACTGTATCTGCCATAGCCATCTAAGTCATATGTAACTAAAGCCCTTGCTCCATGTTCATATGCTTCATAAATATATCCGCCAATCCAAGATTCGTTATATTGGTCAACACCAACTAATGCAATCTTTCCTTTGACATCTTTATCTTCATAATCTTCCGCAAAACCAGTTCCACAATCAACGATTTCAGCTGTAATACCCTTTTCATCAGTACCGTTAACCATATAAGATACAGGCATCAAGTCAATATCTGTACCATCAATTGTTAAAGAAGCATCATTATACTGCCACTTATCAACTGTGACTGGAATCTTTTCTACATTCTTTAAACCAATTTCTTCCATTTTTTCTGCAAGATAATCTGCAGTTCTATGTTCCGCATCAGAACCACTTGTTCTAAAACCAAGTGAATTGTCATGTAGTGATGGATCCAATGATAATGTTTTTGTGAAATCATATGCATAATCCATATCAATTTCATTCACATACGCATCAATAGCATCTTGATAGAAAGTGTTGTTTTGCGCACTTTGTGTTGAAGATACTGAAGCTGCTGTAGATTTACATCCAGCTAAACTCAACACTAATACTGCACTAAGGCTTGCTTGCAATGTCTTTTTCATTTTTAATTCATTCCCCTTTCACAAACAAAAAAGATAGATGCGCAATACACACCTATCTTCACAATCTACCTGCATACTTTCCGTTACAGAAATTCCAGCTTATTGACCATTTCATAAGGTATATATTACACATAACTTTACAAAACTGAGCTTTTAACTCAATCAATAAGGGTAAACACCCTTCCGTATTCCCTAAATACGGTTCTTGCTTCTTCAACAAGTCTTCGGCATTTGACCCGGCCGTCCGTGTAGCCTTAGCCTATATCTAGGCGGTCAATTTCTGTACGATTTGTACTGCAATAGGATAACGGAAAAATAGATTCATTGTCAATTATTTTTTTGTTAAATATTTTTCTAATTCGTTCTAACGAAAAAAGTATCTCCCTGAGGAAATACTCAAAAATAGAATAAATATGATACAAATAACACGCCAAAGCATGCACCGCCAAGATGCGATTTCCATCCAACACCAGGCATAAAATTCATTCCTAAGTTCAATAATAATGCAGTCAGCAATGAAGGACTGCCTGTAATTCCTTCTATTCCATACGTAGCAAATATCAAAGTAACCTCCACTGCAAGCAACCCATAAATTCCACTGCTCATGCCACCAGAAATGGAATACTCATCTCCCATAAGATATGCAAATATATTTCCTGTGATGATAGAGCCAAACAGTAAGATACAGTATCTCACTGGTCCTAACATCATTTCCATACTTGATCCCATTGACCATAAGCAATACATGTTAATGAGTAGATGTGCTACTGAAAAGTGAACAAATCCCGCTGTTAAAAATCGATAGAATTCTTTTTGAATGTTATAGGATGGCTTTTGTAGAGCACCGCATTCTACAAGTGCTATGTCATATGTCTCACTCTTTTGCTTTTGTACAAGACGTACATAATTCGCAATACAAAGAATAATTACCACAAGTGTTATAATCATCGTAAATACCTCCACGTGTGGAATATTCTACCATATTCAGCATAAAGAAAACCACCTGCCAGGAATTCAGCAGATGGTTGAAAATTATTGTAAATTGATACGGATCCAATTACCATTACCTTTAGGTTCTAGATTATAATCTGCAGTTGTTTTACAAATATAAACACTTCCGTCTTCGTAAACAAATAGGTCGCCTTCTTTCTGATCTTTGATTTTATTTTCCCCATTTTCAACATAGAAATGAGCTGTATCAGATTTCGTAATAATTGTTGGATTATCTGTATCGATGAATATTCCTGCATTAACTACGCTTGGATCCTCTTCCCAATCTACTGAATAAGTAGCGTCCTTAGCAGCAACATAATATTTCCCTTTATACTTATAAATATTTCCCCGAACAATTGATCCAGGATGTGTTATTGTTGGCCAGTCTCCTCTATTATTAGCTTCTGCCCATTTCGAAACATCTAGATTTGGTGATGGTGTAACAGGTTCTGTTGTTGCTGAAGGTGCAGGTTCTTGTGTAGGTGCAGGTGAAGGTGCAGGTGAAATACTTCCACCACCTTGAGAGTTTGAATTTGTACCCACTGGCACCCAGCTCGTAGACATTACAGTTCCATTGTTTCCAACAATGACTTGAATGATATTCTTTGAACCATCTTCATTCACAGGTACACCATCATCTGCACCTGTTTGTTTTTTATATGGTTCTTTTGTACTCTTTCCGTATCCAGCAATACCTTCACTATTATCCTTATTTGCCATTGCAATTCCAGCATCAAAATAATAAGTGATCGTATCATGGCTGTTTGTATCTAAATATTCTGCTACTGCAGATGCTTTTGCCGCAGATACGTGTGTCTGGTCTGCCTGCAGGTTTGCTTTTGCAATCTGCGATGAAAACAACGGCAATGAAATTGCCACAAGTATTGCAATGATAGCTACAACAATAAGTAATTCTGCTAATGTAAATCCTTTATTCTTCTTTTTCAACATGTTTTTATTATACCTGTAAACTAACGCAAAAAGGAATCTTTCGATTCCTTTTAGTCCAATTTTTTAATTTCAGCAACTGTATTCTCATAAGTTGTCTGAATCTTTGAGAATAGTTCATCTGTACCTTCAAGTTTCCCAGCTCTTAAAATTTCTGTAATATTAACAACATCTTCTGTCAACTGAGAAAAGCCAAGATTCAAACAGATACCTTTTAATGTATGTGCTGCACGAAATGCTTTTTCAACATCTTTGTCAGCTAAGCCCTGTTTTAATTCTGCATAGCTTTGATCAGATTCAAATTTCTTAACAAGTTTAATAACATAATTAACCATCAGATTCACTATTGAGCAAAAATAGGAAAAGCAGCATTCAAAGCATTCGTAATCTGTCTGCGGGTCATTGGATGAGATTTAAAAATATATTTGGC
>NZ_JBQHWJ010000075.1:0-6559 GCF_052064035.1 Bulleidia sp. HCP3S3_C9
ACTTTTACCTCGCAGTTAAAGTGTATATCCAGCAATATGATTTTATTGTATTAAAAAGCGGACACTAAAGAGATTTCTGAACTTTTTTGAATCAGGTGGTCAGTTATGAAATAATATAGATCCATCAACTTTAAAGTTCAATTTTCACTTTCACCAAATACGCATTGACACATCATTTTTTCATATCGAGTTCATCTTTCTTTACATTTTTCATCAGAATGATTCTTCATGCATTCTATCACTGTTAACCCAGAATTATTTTCATTTATGTTTACTAACCACTGAAATTTACATCTCATTCATTTCCTGACGGTTTATACTTATTAACAGGAGTAATAAACATGCCATTTTCTATCACATATTCATCTTCCAATAACGATCAATTATTACGTTCCATTGCCGGAGCATATTTCAAGCAACAGCGACTTTCAAAAGATTTATCTTTAATTGAAGCTTCAAAAGCACTTCATCTTAACAAGGGCTTTTTGTCTGCCTCGAACATGGGAATCGACATTTCCCTGAGGGAATCATCAATCAGCTCAACAGTTTCTATTCATGTAATTTTGATGAATCTATTTCTTTAAGAGAAGATGCAGAAAAAATGTTAACTTCTGCCTATACTTTCCTCTTTCAAAAACAACGCGCAGAAGAAATCAACATTCTCAACGAAGCAGTTTCATCAAAAAAAAAAAGAAAGCTCCTATGCTTTCCTGACTTACACAATTCTCAAACTTTTTTATCATATACGTGTTTCAAACGATACAAATGCATTAACAGAGTGCAAATTATTACTTGATCGTTATTGTTATGCACTTTCTGATTATGAGAAATCTGTTTATTACAGTTTATTAGCTCTATTCTATAAACGAGATATTTCAAAAGCAAAAGTTGCTCATGAATGTTTAATTCTTTCATATTCTTATTGCTCTAGTAATTCAATTGTTTTCGCGATGAATGCATTTCAAGAAATTGCTATTTTGAGGGAAATGAATCAACCTGCTTTAGCATTGCTGGCATGTCAAAAAGTGAAAAGTATTCTGAGAGAGAAAAGCAATTACAAAAAACTATCTGACATTGATCTATTTGAAAGTAACTGTTTGATTTTATCAGGCGAACAAGAAGAAGCACAAAAGAAATTAAAATCAATTTTAGAACTCGGCAACAACACACTCAGTTCCAACACATTTTCAACAATTCAATCATTAAGCTTTAGTTATATTCTTTCCGAAAAATATGAAGAATGTATTCATACCATTGAACCAGTGCTTGATAAACTTCCAGAAGATACACAGTGGTTTTTACCATTTTGCCTGTATCATTTAAAACGTTTCTCTGAATGTATAGTTTCAATAAATACTTCTATCAAATATTCTTCAGAACAAAACACGCACTTTCTTTTGGCAATCCAATATCGCATTGCTGATGATGCAAGCAATTTCATCCATGAATGCAAACAATATTATTCCTCTATATTAAGTCAATCTGAATACGATAATATCCCTGTTATTCTTCATTTTTTCTTAGATTTCGCAAAAGAAAAAAACAATCCATCTTTGCAGCTCAAAATTTATGCAGATTTAAACCAGTACCACGAAAAAACATTAACTTTTGAAAGAAGTGAGTTACTCCAATAACTCACTTCTTTTCAATTGCCTGTACAGGACATACTTTCACACATTCCCCACACTGAATACATTCACTCTGATTAATCACAACCGGATCCTTTGCTGTATCAATACACTGCTTTGGACAAACCGCATAACACGTACCACAAAGAATACATGCATCATTCACGTAATACCCACCAGCAGGAACAATTTCTTCCTCAATGATGAAATCTTCATTCACATGATTCGTTTCATCTCTAAATTCACCTTTTCCTTTTTCAATACAGAAAAGCATCTTTCCATGTGTATCTGATTCTCCAACACACAAAACAAACCCATTCACTTTAATCGATACACAATCATTCACACCAATCAAAGAAACATACCCATGTTCATGCAAGGCATCAAACAATGTACTGCCCTCTTCCACATCAAAGCACAACTTATTTTCATCCTGCTTCACAAGATCTACAACATGCACTTCTGCTCTTCCTTCTTCATCATTCAATGCAATAACAACTTTATCAAATGATTCATTCAACACTTCTAAATAACGATTCATAAGCTTTTCCTCATTCATTTTACTTTCCCTTAATTATTTTACATACATTTTGCATTTCTAAGAATACGTGTTTAACATTTCAAAACTATTCTATTCACGTACCGCAGGAGGAAAGAAATTGGTATGTTAAGTAAAAAGTCTATATTAGGAAGTTTCATTGCCATGGCAATGCTCGCTGGATGTTCATCCACACCTGCAGCTTCCACAGGCGCATCTGATGCATCAGGTTCAGACTTTGATTCATCAAATGATATCACAGTCATCTCAAGAGAAAGTGGTTCAGGAACAAGAGGTGCATTCATTGAACTCACAGGTGTAGAAGAAAAGCAGGGTGATCAGAAAGTTGATATGACAACAGATGATGCACAGGTAGTAAACAGCACATCCGTAGTATTAACAACAGTAGAAACAGACCCATATGCAATTGGCTATGTATCCCTTGGCACATTAAATGACAAGGTAAAGGCAGTCAAGGTTGATGGTGCTGAAGCAACAGCAGATGCAATCAAGGCTGGACAGTACAAACTATCTCGTCCATTCAACATTGCAACAAAGGGTGAACCATCCAACGAGGTTGTAAAAGACTTCATGGCATATATCTTAAGTACAGAAGGACAAGAAATCGTTACAGATAACGGTTATATCGCATTAGATGATACAAAGGCATTTGAAGGAACACAGCCTTCCGGAAATATCGTTGTTGGTGGTTCTTCTTCTGTATCTCCATTAATGGAAAAGCTCATTGAAGCTTACAACAAGGTAAACCCAAATGCTTCTATTGACTTACAGACATCTGATTCCACAACAGGTATGACAAGCTGTGCAGAAGGAAGCTATGACATTGGTATGGCAAGCCGTGAACTCAAGCAGGAAGAACTTGATTCCGGTCTAAAGAACACTGTTATCGCGACAGATGGTATCGCTGTTATCGTCAACAAGGAAAATCCAACAGACGAACTCAGCTCTGATGCTATCAAGTCCATCTATACAGGCGATACAACAACCTGGGATGAAGTAAAGTAATTGATTCATTCGTAAGCTTTCTTCACTTGAAGAAAGCTTTTTTCAAAAGAAAGGTGTCTTATGAAAAAAAGTGAATTTTTCGAATCCTTCATGAAATATGTATTCGCTGTTGCGGCATGCTTCTCTATTGCTGCAGTTGCATTGATCTGTATCTTCCTATTCAGCAGTGGTATCCCAACATTTAAAGCAATTGGTTTATTCAAATTCCTGTTTGGAACATTATGGAGACCAGGCAATGATATCTATGGCATACTGCCAATGATTGTTGGAAGTCTCTATGTCACCGCTGGTGCAATCTTGATTGGTGTTCCAGTCGGCATCATGACAAGTGTCTTCTTAACTTACTATTGTCCAAAGAAGATCTATAAGCCACTCAAAGCCGCAACAGAATTACTAGCTGGTATTCCTTCTGTTGTCTATGGATTCTTTGGCCTCATCGTCATTGTCCCTGCGATTAGAAACATGGAACTAACACTGCATATTCACGGAAAAGGAAACTGTATCTTAACAGCTTCCATCATCTTAGGCATTATGATTCTCCCATCTATTATTGGGGTATCCGAGTCTGCTTTAAGAGCAGTTCCACACAGCTACTATGAAGGTTCATTAGCACAAGGTGCAACAAAAGAAAGAACAATTTTTAAAGTTATGCTTCCAGCAGCTGCTTCAGGTGTACTTGCCGGAATTGTACTAGGTGTAGGTAGAGCAATCGGTGAAACAATGGCAGTCGTTATGATTGCGGGCAACCAGACAAAAATGCCATCTTCTATCTTCAAGGGCGTTAGAACAATGACAGCCAATATTGTTATGGAAATGGGATATGCTACAGGATTACATCGAGAAGCATTGATTGCTACAGGTGTTGTTCTATTCGTATTCATCCTGCTCATCAACGCATTCGTTGCTGCGATCAAGAAGAAAGGAGTAGAACATGCATAATTCATTAGAAAAGCAAAAATACCCAGGCAGTGCATTCTTGAAATTCTTGATCTACTTCTGTTCCTGTCTCACATTTCTAGTATTGATTTTTCTGATTGCGTATATCCTGATCAATGGTATTCCACATATCAATCTAGATTTATTTGCACTCAAATATACATCCGATAACGCATCTGTCATTCCAGCATTGATCAATACAGTTGTGATGACATTGCTATCTCTATTACTCGCTGTTCCTATCGGTATCTTCTCAGCAATCTTCCTTGTTGAATATGCCAGAAGAGGAAATAAGCTTGTAGAAATCATAAGAATGACAACAGAAACACTACAAGGTATTCCATCCATCATTTATGGCTTGTTTGGCATGTTATTCTTCGTCAATCGATTAGGCTGGGGATTTTCCATTATCTCAGGTGCATTCACTCTAGCAATCATGATCCTCCCTCTCATCATGAGAACGACTGAAGAAGCATTAAAATCTGTACCAGACCTCTACCGTGAAGGATCTTTTGGACTAGGTGCAGGAAAACTAAGAACTGTATTTAAAATCGTACTGCCTGCTGCAATGCCAGGCATCCTGGCAGGGATTATCCTCGCCATTGGCAGAATCGTTGGAGAAACAGCTGCTTTGATCTATACGTCAGGAACAGTTGCAAAAGCCGCAGAAGGATTATTCAGACCCGGCAGAACATTAGCAATTCATATGTATTTATTAGCAAGTGAAGGTCTCTATATGGATCAAGCTTACGCAACTGCTGTCATATTGCTTGTACTAGTTGTTGGTATCAATGCACTTTCAGCATTTATCGCAAAGAAGATCACACAGGCATAGAAAGGAACAACATGAGCAAAATCAGTGTCAAGGACTTAGATCTCTATTACGGAGATTTCAAAGCTTTAAAAAATATCAATATTGAAATTGAGCCAAATGAAATTACTGCTTTCATCGGTCCATCTGGCTGTGGCAAATCCACACTGTTAAGATGCTTAAACCGCATGAATGATCTTGTAGAAGGATGCAAGATTGAAGGAAACGTTCTACTAGATGGTACTGATATCTATGGAAAGAATGTCGATGTAAACCTTTTAAGAAAGAAAGTAGGTATGGTATTCCAGAAACCAAATCCATTCCCAATGAGTATTTATGACAATATTGCCTATGGTCCTAGAACACACGGCATCAAAAATAAAGCACAGTTAGATGAAATTGTTGAAACTTCTTTAAAGAATGCTGCAATCTGGGATGAATGCAAAGATCGTCTCAAATCCAGCGCCCTTGGCATGTCAGGTGGTCAGCAGCAGCGTCTATGTATCGCTAGAGCTTTAGCTTGTCAGCCAGAAGTGATCTTGATGGATGAACCAACAAGTGCACTTGATCCTATTTCCACATCAAAAATTGAAGAACTCGTATTAGAACTCAAAAAGAAATATACCGTTGTCATTGTCACCCATAACATGCAGCAGGCAGTTAGAATCTCTGATAAAACTGCATTCTTCTTACTCGGTGATTTAGTAGAATACGGACAGACAGATCAAATATTCTCCGTACCTAAGGATAAGAGAACAGAAAACTATATTACAGGAAGGTTTGGTTGATACATATGAGAAATCGTTTTGATACGCAATTAGAACAGTTACAGGAATCCATGACACAAATGGGAGATAAATGCTTATCTTCTATTACAGATACAATTGATGCATTAAATTTCGGCAACGAGAAACTAGCTGCAGCTGTCATCTCTAGAACAAGAACGATTCGTAGAGATGAAAGAGAAATTGAAAACATCTGCTTGAAGCTTCTTATGCAGCAACAGCCAGTGGCAAGTGATCTCAGAAAAATCTCAGCCTCTTTAAAAGCTGTCTATGATCTAGAAAGAATCGGTGATGTTGCGGCTGATATTGCTGAAATCGTTGCAGTTGAACATGTATCTACAGCTGTAGATATTCTAGATATGAAAGAAATGGCAAATGCTGCTAGAAGTATGGTATATGACTCCATCAAAGCATTGAACACAAAAGATGCAGTGCTTGCGCAAAGTGTCATTGATACAGATGATATCGTAGATACTGCATTCAATAACGCAAAACAGACACTCATCGATAAGTTTTCCAAAGACGCAAATGTAGAATATGCCTTAAATCTATTAATGGTAGCGAAATACTTTGAAAAGATTGGTGACCACGCAGTTAACATTGCACAATGGGCAATGTATGACGCAACTGGTAAACTTTAAACAATATGCATATTCTCTTCAATAAGATATGGAACAATCCATATCTTATTTTGTTTACAAATACAAAAAAAGACCCAGGAATTTCCAATGTCATTAAGTTAAGCACTATTGATAATTGGTAATCTCTATAGACAACAGTAAAACCAGGAATAGAACTGTCTTCTATCAGATAGCTATTCCTGGTTTTTGGCTTT
>NZ_JBQHWJ010000076.1:0-6541 GCF_052064035.1 Bulleidia sp. HCP3S3_C9
GGTTTTTTTACTAGATGAAATATAAAATAGAAGTAAAGAAAACTAAAGGGGAATTAAATATGAGCAATTATTTAACAATTGATGTTGGCGGTACTAATATCAAGTATGCATTGATGGATGAAAATGCAGAAATCAAGGAAAAGGGTGAAGTACCTACACCATATGATGGATTAGATGCATTTTTAGAATCTATCAAAGGCATTTATGATCAGTATGCTGATTCTAATATTGAAGCAATTGCAATGAGTGCACCTGGCAAGATTGATGCGACAAAAGGATATTTCTATACAAGTGGTGCATTGAATTACATTAATGGTGTGAATTTAAAGGATAAACTGCATGAAATTATTCCTGTAGACTTTGCGGTTGAAAATGATGCAAAGGCTGCAGCAGCTGCAGAAATCTGGAAGGGAAGCATGCAAGGTGTTTCTAATGGTACAGTCATTGTGTTAGGCACTGGTATTGGAGGTGCTGTTATCATTGATGGAAAAGTATACCGTGGCTCTACTTTTGCGGCAGGTGAGTATTCTGGTATTCCAACAACGCTTCTTTCTGGCAAGTATGATCCGACAAAGATGTGGGCAAGAGTGAATGGTGTTGGTATCATGTGTGATAACTACGCAAAGAAACTCGGTGTTGATCCAGAAGGAATGAATGGAAGAATCTTGTTTACAGATGCAAATGAAGGAAAACAGGAAGCATTGGATGCGATTGATGAATATTGTGAATCTTTAGCTGCTGGTATTGTTTCTTTACAGTTTGTATTGGATGTTGAACGTGTTGCGATTGGTGGCGGTATCAGTAAGCAGCCATTACTCATGGAATCTTTACAGAAGAAACTGCATGCATACTATGATGAAGCTGGTGCTTTCATGCCAGCTACTTTACCAGAAGTTGTGACTTGTGAATTTGGTAATGATGCAAATATGATTGGTGCTTTATATCATTACTTATTTGAAATCAAAGGATAAGATATATGATTCAGCACGTATGTATGTTTAAGCTTCAACAGGATGATCATGAAGCAGTTTTACAGAAAGCATTAGAGCTTGCAGAACCTTTGCATACATTGTCTTCTACAAAAGGTGGGAAGACAGTTGTGAATGCTTCTTGTGCACCTGAAAATAACTATGATCTTTGTTTGATTTATGATTTTGAAACAATAGATGATTTGAATGCATATCAGAATGATCCAATTCATTTAACATTTAAAAACTATGTTGTAGAACATATGGTTAGCAGAGCTTGTATTGACTACGAGAAATAATTTATGAAAGGTTTTTAATTCATATTGTAATAATTTATTCTTACTTCTTGAATATGTACTCATTAAAATGAGTGCATATTTTTAATAGGAGGAGAAAGACTATGAAAAAGATATTTGTCAGTATTCTTGCGGCAGCTTTACTTTGTGGATGTGATTCATCAAACAAAGCAGCTTCTACAGCAACTACTTCTACGAAATCTGTAGCGATTGATTCAGACACAGATATTTCAAGTATGAATTCTTCTGTTGCTACAGATGGGACATCTTTCCAGGCTCTTGGCTTATGCATGGCTGATCTAGTACAGCTTGACAGCAATGGTATTGCACAGCCTGATCTAGCAGAAAGCTGAGATATCAGTGATGATGCTTTGACATATACGTTCCATATTCGTAAAGATGCGAAGTGGAGTGATGGCTCAGCTCTAACAGCGAATGATTTTGTCTATGCGTGGAATCGTCTGATTGATCCAAATACAGCAAGTGACTATGCATTCTTGATTGATACAGCAGCTTCCACGAATACAACAAATGCAAAATCATGGAAAGCAGAAGATGATTATACATTTGTTGTGGAACTTTCACTTCCTTGTGATTATTTCCTGACATTGATGGCTTTCCCATCTTTGTATCCTTTGAATGAAAAATTTGTTGAAGAACAAGGTGATCAGTACGCATTAAGCAGTGACAATATGCTCTATTGCGGTCCATATATCATGTCCAGCTGGACAGTTGGTGATTCCTATACATTCACAAAAAATGATTCTTACTGGGATAAAGACAACTATACAGAAAATGTAGATGATATTACATTCCGCTGCATCCAGGGGCAGTCTGCAATTCTTGACTATGAAGCAGGCAACCTGGATTATGTAAAACTGACAAGTGAAGTCATTGAAGACTATAAGGATCGTGATGATCTCGTTACATATTTATCTGGTTTCTCATGGTATCTCTCATTCAATTTTGGCAATGAATATCTAGCAAATAAGAGTGTATGTGAAGCTATTGCATATTCCATTGATACGAGTGCAATGTGCGATTCTGTATTGAAAGATGGCTCAGTTGCATTGGATGGATTTGTGACAAAACAAACCGCAATCAATGAATCTGGAGAAGATTATCGTGATGTTGCGGGTAAAGTTACACTTTCTTATGATACAGATCAGGCAAAGGAAAAATATGCAGAAGCATGCAAGGAACTTGGTGTAGATTCCATTTCTCTAGAATTGCTGTATGAAGATGCAGATGTTTCTAAGAATGTTGCTGCATATATCATGGATGCTTTAGAAAAGACTGGCTTCACAATTACAGCGAAGTGTGAACCAAAGAAGAGCAGAATGGAAGATATGAATAACCATGAATATGATATTGGTTTGACAAGATGGGGTCCTGACTATGCAGATCCACAGACATACGTGGATTTATTCAACTCTCAATCAACATCAAATTCTGGACAATATGTATCTAGTGACTATGATGCTTTGCTTGCAAAGGCAGAAGTTACAGATGCTGCAGATTCTGCAAAGAGATGGGAAGATTTCGCAGAAGCAGAGAAATTGCTTGTAAGTGAAGACGTTGCAATCGTTCCGCTGTATCAAGCAGGAAATACAGCACTGCAAAATCCAAAATTAACAGGTATTGATTATCATGCTGCTAGTGTAACAAGCTATCGTCATCTATTATTAGCTGAATGAAATGAAAAGGGATGTATCAAAAGCGATACATCCCTTTGCTATAGATAGGTTTTTACAGAAATGACTTCTCCAATGATGCGGACGGGTAAAGAACGAACTTCCTGTGGTGTAAAGTAACGATTTTCAACTTCCGGGTTCGCTGCTTCTAAGATAACCATTTTATTTTTCAGAAGAAATCGTTTTACAGTCACTTCATCATTGATCATGATAACTGCGATTTTACCGCTTTCCACATGGTTTGTTGCGTGAACAAGAACAAGGGAACCAGGCATAATACCAACACCAATCATTGAAGAACCTTCCACTTTTAAATAATAGTCACCAAGCTGCTTATCCGCTAAGGAGGCATCTTCTTCTCCTAGATAGTTTTCTTCTGCGAACATGTCATAGCCACCTTTGACATATCCAACAACTGGGATCTTGATACGTCCATCATTTCCTTTCAGAAGCGGTGTTACATCATAGCCGACAGTCTTGCTTAATGCTGCACATACTTTGGATGTAATCTGTGTAACTTCTCCTTTTTCCCATCGCATGACAGTAGAACGGGCAACACCTAGTTTCAGGGCAATTTGTGAAGTGGATAATCCTGATCTTTGTTTATATTCCAATATTACTTCTTGTAATGTCATACATATATTTTAGCTTTCTTATGCACATTTATCAAATATTTGTTTAAAAAGTGTTGCATTTGATATTGTAATGCTCAAATATTTTCATATAATGATGAAGAAAGGATAAGTGTATGGAACTATATAAAAGATATGTTGATGTCGTCGTAAAACAAACAAAGAATGGAAATATTGTTCCATTATATGTCTGTTGGGATAATGGAATGACTTATCAGATTGACAAGGTATTAAGCAAAGAAAGAAGAGCATCTCAAGTTGGTGGATGTGGGGTGCGATATGTCTGTATGATCTGCGGACAAAGAAGAAATCTTTTCTTGGAGAAGAATCGCTGGTTTATTGAAAGTATGCATCCATAATGTTGTGTCTTATGTAAATTTCTTGTATCCTTTTGGTAAAGAATTGGAGAAATGAAATGCCTATTACAGTTTTTGGTGCAGTTTTTGTGGATGTGAAAGGATATCCGAATAAAAAATATATTCCATCAGGTAGAAATGCTGGAAAAGTGTTGCAGGTACATGGTGGTGTTAGCAGAAATGTTGCGGAAGATATCGCAAATCTTGAATTGAGACCAACATTTGTGAGTGTTGTTGATGACAGCGGTACATCAAGTGATGTTATCGCAAAGCTCAACAGACATAAAGTGAATACAAAATATATTCGTAGAGCAGCTGGAGGACTAGGTACATGGCTTGCCATATTTGATAATGCTGGAGATGTTGTTGCTTCTATTTCACAGCGTCCAGACTTATCAGAAATCGCAAATATTCTAGATGAGCATGGAGATGAAATCTTTGCTTCTTCTGATAGTATCGTCGTAGAAATTGATATGGATTCTGATATTTTGAATCGTATTTTTGCATTGGCAGATAAGTATGGGATTAAAGTGTATGCCGTTGTAAGTAATATGTCGATTGCGATGGAAAGAAGGGATCTGATGAAACGTACAGGGTGTGTTGTATGTAATGATCAGGAAGCAAGTATATTATTCTCTGAAGATTATTCGAAATATGAACCAGAACAGCTTGCTGAAATTATCGCAAAGCATGCGAAAACAGCACAGTATTCTAACTTTGTTGTAACACTTGGTGAAAAGGGTGCTGTATATGTTGATGAACATGGGAATTATGGACATATTCCAGCACAGAAGACACAGGTGATTGATACAACAGGCGCAGGAGATGGATTCTTTACAGGTGTTGCGGTTGGCTTGACATATGGAAAGAGTTTGAAGGAATCCTGTGAAATTGGTACAAGAGTTGCTTCTTCTGTGATTTCAAATTCTGAAAGTGTATGTCCTAGATTTGAACCGGCAGAATTTGATTTGGATCCTGCAGCGCATCGTTGTCAGCAGATGTCAATATTTGATTAAAAAAACAGTTAGTGACTGTTTTTTATATTCTCTATTACATTTTCTGCCTGTTTGATGCCATCGACTGCACTGGAAACAATGCCTCCTGCATATCCTGCACCTTCTCCACAAGGATATAGACCAAGACAATTACTGCTTTGTCCATCTTCATTTCTTAGAATACGAATCGGAGAAGAAGATCTAGATTCCATACCTACCATGATTCCTTGTTCAATAAAACCAGGAATTTTATGATCAAAGTTACGGAAACCATCTTCTAAAGATTGGTTCACTTCATCTGAAAACAGTTGATGCATGTCATAGACAACAGTTTCTCTAGGATAAGAAGATTCGATTCTTAAAGAAGAAGGGTTTGTGTGATCAATATAGTCTTTGATATTTTCACTTGGTGCATTGAATAAATCAATATATGCTTTTTTCTCCAGCTGTTTCTGGAAAGCAAATCCATCTAATGGATGTCCATGATCAAAATCCTTTGCTGGAATCTGTACTAAGATTGCACTGTTTGCATTCTTCCCATCTCTTTGGCTGTAGGACATACCATTGACGGCTAAAGAAGCAGCCTGCGTAGAAGCCGGGATGACAACACCACCAGGACACATACAGAAGGAATAGACACCTCTGCCATTGGAGGAATGGTGTGTTAAAGAATAGCTGGCAGCACCAAGAGCAGGGTGATCTGCAAACTTTCCATATTGATTTTGATTGATTAGTGCCTGCGGATGTTCTACACGTACACCACATGCAAAATCTTTTTGAATCATATGAATTCCTTGTGCGTAAAGTGTTTCATATGTATCAGATGCACTGTGTCCGCAGCATAACAATACATGATTTGTCTGTATTTTTCCTGTATTTGTCAAAATGGAATGTACTTTTCCATTGTTTGTTTCAATGGATTCTAAACGTGTTGAAAAATGAATTTCACCGCCAAGAGAAATAATCTTTTCACGAATATTCTTCACTAATACTCTAAGAACATCTGTACCAATATGTGCACGATTCTGATAATAGATTTCCTGATCTGCACCAGCTTCAATCAATTCTTCCAGTACTTTTTTGACACGGATATTTTTCATACGTGTTGTTAACTTGCCGTCGGAAAATGTACCAGCACCGCCTTCGCCGTATTGAATATTGCTTTCTTCTAGAAGTACACCTTTTTGAAAGAATTCATCGATATCTTTCTGACGTTCTTCGACTTTTTTTCCTCGTTCAATGATGATTGGCCTGCATCCACATTCACTTAAGAGAAGGCCAGCAAACATACCGCTCGGTCCAAAGCCTACAATCACTGGTCTTTCATCCGTCTGGATTGGTTCAGGAGCAATATATTTTTCTTCTTTTCCAATCTGTATATCTTTTTTTCTGAGATGCTTTTCAGCGTTTTTAATATCTGCAAGAACCGTATAGGAATTGACTAGATTTTCTCCGCGTGCATCTAGAGATTCTTTTTCAATTGTATAAGAAATGACATCATGTAGTGATGTATGTAGCTTTTTTGCGATATCTTCTTTTGATAAAGCTGTTCCAACAGGAACTTTAATTTGATTGATCTTTAATAACATGTATTTATTAT